>VIKH01000111.1 GCA_008080515.1 Gallionellaceae bacterium
CAACGTATGGGAATGGGTGGAAGACATCTATCACGACAGCTACAACGGCGCCCCGGCAGATGGCAGCGCATGGCAAGGAGATGGCGCGTTGCGCATACCGCGCGGCGGTTCGTGGAGCTATGCCCAGCGGGCGGCAAAACGCGGCGGGAGCGAGCCAGATTTCCGCTTCAGCACTATCGGCCTCCGCCTCGCGCGGACGTTGCCGTAACGGGGTGTTGAAAAATTACGTCGGCCTCCAGAGAATCCCGCACTTTGCCGATCAGCGAACTGATGATGTCCATATACCCTTGCTGGCGACGACGTACCTGGCATCAGGATCGCCAAGATGCTTGGCTATGTGGAAGCCATTTCACCAACCGAAGCAGCATCAGACTGGGAATACCGCCTTGCTGAAAAGGATGCATTGCTCAAGTTGTCCAAGAAGGCACGGGGCATCGGTGCCAATGCGGTGATTGGGATCAGAAAATCAACGCTCAACGTGATCAAGCTGGATCACAATGGCAGGTGTCCTGCCTTCCTTTTTTCTAATCGAGTGAGCGCAGTCTTCACAGGTTGAAAGCGGCGACAACCCACCATTGGGTTGCAATTTCTTGTTCATCTCATACACGTACTTACGGTCTCCGTGGCAACGTCAAGATCGCCTCAAGCCCGCCGCACGGGTGGTTGCGCAACAAGAGGTCGCCACCGTGCATTTGTGCAATATTGCGCGCAATGCCCAAGCCCAAACCGGTGCCGCCGGTATCGCGGCTACGGGAACTTTCCAGTCGGTAAAAAGGTTCGAACACCCGTTCAAGTTCAGTTTCTGGAATACCCTGGCCTTGATCCAGAATGTGAATTTGTAGCTGTTTGTCGTGATCGTTCACGATGACGGTGGCGCTTTTTCCGTATTTGATGGCATTGTCGATCAGATT
Organism: Gallionellaceae bacterium; assembly: GCA_008080515.1. GTDB lineage: Bacteria > Pseudomonadota > Gammaproteobacteria > Burkholderiales > Gallionellaceae > VIKH01. The sequence goes on from VIKH01000111.1 coordinate 912, forward strand.
TCCCAGGCATCGCTTCAAGGCCGCAGGCTTGCACGGATAGGGCCGGGCAGCGATACCCTCCAGCCCGACTTCCTGGCCAATTTCTGCCGCATCTGCCTGGAGACTTTCCAGCAAGGCCATGATGTCCACGGGTTGCACCGGCTCCGGATTGTCCACGCCGCGCATGAAATCCAAGGTGGTGGTCACCATGGATTCCATTTCTTCCAGATCTTTTGCAAACTTTGTTTTGAGATCGTCATCCTCAAGCAATTCGGCCCGCAGCCGCAACCGGGTAATGGGAGTTTTCAGGTCGTGCGACATGGCAGCGAGAATCCGCGTACGTTCCTGTATATAGTTGGCCAGGCGTGATTGCATGGTGTTGAAGGCATGTGCCGCACGACGTACTTCGGTTGGGCCTGTTTCAGCCAGGGGTGGGCTGTTGATATTGTTGCCCAGTTTTTCGGCGGCGCTGGCGAGTGTGTTAAGGGGGCGCGTGGCAAGGCGCACGGCGAGAAGCGAAAGAAAGATCACTGCAGCGAACAAGATCAGTAGATTGAACAGCAGGCGGGGGGGCGTGGGGAAAGCTCCGCCGGATGGGACAGCATCAACGGACACCGTTGCACCGTCCTGCAATCGTGTCCACACGGTGAAGATGGTTCTTTGCTGCGGGTAGATATTTATGGCAGAACGGGGCGCATTGCCACCGAGTTGCTGCGTGGGCCACCTCGTTTCGGAAACGGTGGCATCAATGGATGGCGCTTCCCCGAGCAGGTCGCGCAGCAACCTATTGAAGCTGGCCTCTTGGTTTGCGCTGTCTGGATTATGATGGGGCGCGCTCGAGGGCGATACGCCAAGAGAAATGTGCAGGGTTGGAGAATTGAGGGCTGTCGCAAGCCTGTGACGATCGGCGGGGGCAAGCGAATTCAGCAGGCGGATGGTATCGGCGATGCGTTGTGCCGACTCCATGCTGTTTGAGCGGAACAGCAAACGGTCGCGTTCGCGCAAATGGAAAATAACGCTGATGGATTGCACCAGAATCAGGCCGCCGAGCAGGATCAGAACCATTCGGCTGAATAGGGATTGTGGCAGGAATCGCATCATTTTACCGCCTCCACCTGCACTGCCAGGATATAGCCTTCGCCACGCACCGTCTTGATGATGGTGGGTTCCTTGGCATCGTCCGCCAAGCGATGACGGAGCCGACTTACCTGAACATCAATGCTTCTATCAAAAGGATCCGTTTCTCTCCCGCGCATCATATCCATGAGCTGGTCACGGCTGAGGATCCGGTTGGGGTGATCGAGAAATATCCGGAGCAGGCGGTATTCTGAGCCGCTCAGCGGAACCACCACCCCTTCCGGCGAGACCAGTTGGCGAGAGATCGTGTCCAATTCCCATCCGGCAAAGTGGACATGGGCAGCCGCGCTTGCTTCCATGTTCCCGGGCAAAGCCTTTGCCCGGCGCAAAATGCTCTTGATGCGCGCCAGCAGCTCCCGCGGATTGAATGGCTTGGGCAGATAATCATCAGCGCCCATTTCCAGACCGAGAATGCGGTCCATGTCCTCGCCACGGGCGGTGAGCATGATCACCGGGATGACGGAACGCGCCCGCAGATTGCGGCACAACACCAGGCCATCGTCTCCCGGCAACATCAGGTCGAGCACGATCAAATCCGCCCTTACCTTGTCCAGTGCCGCCAGCATGCCCTTGCCTTCCGCCACGGCGGTGGTCCGATAGCCGTTTTTCTGCAGGTAATTGCTCAGCAAACTGCGTATCTCGGCATCGTCGTCCACGATCAAAATGTGTTCTGGTGTTGTCATGATGTTTTTATACCCCGATAACCCAATTCTCATGCAGGAGAATTGTAAAGCAGTGTAACGGCCCGGCACCTTGTCACAATAAGTTACAAAAAAAGGCAGTTTTGATATATGCCGTTTACACCACAGTAGTTAAATACGCCTCGTTGCAAAGCAAAATTAAAACTGTGCAAAAACCCGATGAAGCCCAACTCATTATCACTTCTATTGGCAACATTGCTCGGTGCGAGCAGTTGGGCGCATGCAGCCGACCTGCTGGACACCTTCCGCGCCGCGCAAGCGAACGATCCGGTGTTTGCCGCCGCGCGCGCCACCCAACAGGCCGGACAGGAAAAACTGCCGCAAGGTCGCTCGTTGTTGATGCCCAGCATCAGCCTCAACGCAAACAGCACCTTCAACGATCAGACCACGCAGTATCAAGGCACCGCCCCTTTTCCGAGCGGCAATAACCGCTACAACAGCCACGGCTACGGCGTGAACCTGACGCAACCGCTGTTCCGCCAACAAAACTGGCTGGCCTATACCGAGGCCGAATTGCAAGTCGCGCAGGCCGAGGCGCAATTCAAGATCGCAGGACAGGACCTGATCCTGCGCGTCGCGCAGGCCTACTTCGACGTGCTGATCGCGCAAGACAATGTGCAACTGGCCGGGGCGCAGAAGACCGCCATTGCCGAGCAACTGGAACAGGCCAAGCGCAACTTCGAAGTGGGTAGCGCCACCATCACCGATACCCACGAAGCGCGGGCGCGTTATGACCTGACCGTGGCGCAGGAAATCGCCGCACAGAACGACCTGGAAATCAGGAAACGCACATTGCAGCAACTGATCAATACGATGCCAAAGGATCTTAAACACCTCGGCAAGGAATTCAAGCTGGAGGCCCCGCAACCCGCCGACATGGAAAAATGGGTGGACGATGCCCAATTGAACAGCCCGCAGCTCGCCATCGCGCAGGCGGGCGCCGAGATCGCCGAAAAAGAAGTGGCGCGCAACCGTGGCGGTCACTACCCCACGGTTGATCTGGTGGCGAACTATTCCAACAGCAATGCCAATGGTGGCAGTTTCGGCGTGGGCAGCGACAACACTAATAAAAGCATCGGCGTGCAACTGAACATACCCCTGTTTCAAGGCGGTGCGATCAATTCCAAATGGCGCGAAGCGGAAGCTAATCGCGAGCGCGCCAAACAGGAGTTGGAAGACACCCGCCGCAGCGTCGCGCTGCGAACCCGCCAGGCTTATCTCGGCGTGGTCAGCGGCATCGCCCAGGTCAAGGCGCTGCAGCAGGCACTCATCTCCAGCGAAAGCGTCCTGGAGGCCAGCAAGCTGGGGCAGGATGTCGGAGTGCGCACCAACCTCGATGTGTTGAACGCGCCGCAGCAACAACTCTACTCGACACGCCGCGATCTGTATCAGGCCGAGTACGATTATCTCGTCAGCCAGTTGCGTCTGAAGGCGGCGGTGGGGTCATTGGGCGAGGATGAATTGGCTAAAATTAATCAGGCACTTCATTGACATTATGACTAAACCAAAAATTTATTATCTTGCTCATATTCAGGAAAAATGATGAAAATCCCCGTAACCCTGCCACGACAGATTTGGTTTGCCGTCTTCGGTATTGTGTTGCTGTCTGCACTGATCTGGGTGGCGTTGAAAAGCGGGCCGCTCGCGCCGATACGGGTGACCGTGACCCAAGTCTCCAGGGGGGAGGTTGCCCCCGCTCTGTTCGGCATCGGCACGGTGGAGGCGCGACGCGCTTATCTCATCGGGCCGACCACCGCTGGCCGTGTCGGGCGCGTGCTGGTTGATGTAGGTGATAAAGTTCAGGCTGGACAGTTGCTGGCGGAAATGGACCCGGTGGATCTCGATGCGCGGATGAGCTCTGCGGCTGCGGCTGCGGCTCGCGCCAAAAGTGCCGTGGTTACGGGTTGCAGCAACAACAGTCGGCGGATGCCCAACTTGCCGCCGCCGAGTCCACCCTGGCGAGCGCCCGGCAAGACCTGGCACGGTTGGATGCCGACCTCGAAGGGGTAAAGCAGCAACGGTTGAACATTCGCCTCGTTGCGCCTACCGACGGCGTAATAACCTCACGCGATGCAGAACCTGGCACCACCGTCGTGGCCGGGCAGGCGGTACTCAAACTGATGCAGCCGGACAGTCTGTGGGTAACGGTGAGACTCGATCAGGGACGCTCCGCCGGCCTCCAGACGGGACTGCCGGCTGAAATCACGCTCCGCTCCAACCCCCGCAAACCCGTTGCGGGCAAAGTCGTCCGCGTCGAGCCGAACAGCGACAGCGTAACCGAGGAGCGTATCGCCCAAGTAGCTTTCGACCTCGTGCCGCAAGGCGTGTCCACCGGCGAGATGGCCGAGGTGACACTGCGCTTGCCCACCATCAACGACACGCTATTCATTCCCAATGCCAGCCTGCGCTATCGCGGTGCCCAGGCCGGTGCCTGGCAGCGTGAGGGCGGACATCTGCGATTCGCTCCGGTGAAAACAGGGGCGGAGGATCCGGGCGGCAAGGTGCAAATTATTGAAGGTCTGAAAGCCAGCGATGAAATAGTGGTCTACAGCGAACGCGACCTTGATGATGACAGCAGCATCAAGGTGGTTTCTTCATTGACCGGACAATCCAAATGATTGGAAAAGCAAAATGATCAGTCTGGCAGGCCGCGACATCCTGCATGCCTGGAGCAAATTTGTCCTGACCGGCCTGGGGCTCGGGCTGCTCATCGGTGTCACCTTCACCATGGCGGGGGTTTATCGCGGCATGGTAGATGATGCCAAAGTACTGCTCCGTAATAGCGGCGCCGATATGTGGGTGGTGCAAAAGGATACCCAGGGTCCCTATGCAGAGTCGTCCAGCATCCACGATGATGTCTATCGCAGTATCCTCGGCATGCCAGGCGTGGCGCAGGCCGCCAATGTCACTTATTTCACCATGCAGGTGCGTAAAGGCAATACCGACGTGCGCGCCATGGTGGTGGGTTTTGAGCCAGGACAGCCGGGCGAGCCGGGCTATCTGGTGGCCGGTCGGCGCATTACTCGCGGCCATTACGAGGCTGTGGCAGATGTCAAAACCGGGTTCGCCCTGGGTGATCCTATCCGCATACGCCGCCATGAATACACCGTGGTCGGCCTGAGCCGGCGCATGGTGTCCTCCGGCGGCGACCCGATGGTGTTCATTCCGCTCAAGGATGCACAGGAGGCGCAATTTCTCAAGGATAACGACGCCATCGTCAACGATCGCGCCCGCACCGCCGCCAACGCCGCTCTCAACCGCCCCGGTGTGCCGGGCCTGCTTGACGCAATCGAGGCTTCGCAGTCCAGCAATCATAACGTCAATGCCGTACTGGTGCGCGTGGCCGAGGGCCGCTCTGCGGAAGCCGTGGCGCAGGACATCCGCCGCTGGAAGCATTTGCAGGTTTTTACCCGCGAGCAGATGGAAGAAATTCTGGTTGCCAAGCTGATTGCTACTTCCGCAAAGCAGATCGGCATGTTTCTGGTGATCCTGGCCATCGTCAGCGCGGCCATTGTCGCTTTTATCATTTACACCATGACTCTGGGCAAGATCAGGGAGATTGCCGTGCTGAAGCTGATCGGTACCCGCAACCGCACCATCGCCAGCATGATCCTGCAACAGGCGCTGGGGCTGGGGCTGATCGGTTTCGCCGTCGGCAAGATTGCCGCCACCGTGTGGGCGCCGGCGTTCCCGAAATATGTCCTGCTCGAACCGGGTGACGCAGTGCGCGGCTTCGTCGCCGTGATGGTGGTTTGCACCCTTGCCAGCACGCTGGCGATACGCGCGGCACTCAAAGTCGATCCGGCCAATGCCATAGGAGGTTGAGGTGGCTGACATGGACAAAGGCATCGGCATACACATCGAAGGCTTGAGCAAACGTTACGGCGCGGGTGATACCGCCGTCGATGCGCTCAAGGAAGTGAACATGAGCGTCGCACCCGGCGAGGTGGTCGGCCTTGTCGGCCCCAGCGGCGCCGGCAAGAGCACGCTGCTCAAATGTCTGGGAGCGGTCATCGAGCCGACGCAGGGCCGCATGACCCTGGGCGGCGAGGTGATTTACGACAACGGCTGGAAGATTTCTGACTTGCGGGTGCTGCGCCGGGATCGCATCGGCTTCATCTTTCAGGCTCCCTATCTGATCCCGTTTCTGGATGCGACCGACAATGTTGCGCTGTTGCCCATGCTGGCAGGGCACTCCAACGGAGAAGCACGCGCACGAGCGATGGAGTTGCTCCAGGCACTCGATGTGGCACACCGTGCCAGAGCAGAAACTTCCGAACTTTCCGGCGGCGAACAACAGCGTATCTCAATTGCCCGCGCACTGGCCAACCGGCCGCCGGTGATCCTCGCCGACGAACCCACCGCGCCCCTGGACAGCCAGCGAGCCCTGTCAGTGGTGCGTATCCTTAACCGGATGGCCAGCCAGTATCAGACCGCTATCATCGTCGTGACTCATGACGAGAAAATCATCCCCACCTTCAAGCGGATCTACCACATCCGCGACGGGCGGACTTTTGAGGAAGAGGGAGAGGGGCGGGCATTTGAGTAACGGTTATTCCAACAGGCGCTCCATTGGCCCGCAAGCCTTACCCTCGGAAAAGGTATCAAAGCCAAGGTCTAGCAGCTTGGCAAGAAGCAAACCTCCCTTTTCACACCCTCCCCATCGCTTTTTCCAGCACTTCAAAAATCCTCGGCGACTGGCATTGCGCCACGTTGAAGCGCAGATATGGCGCGGCAGTCTGGCTGAGGCTGAATACGTTGCCGGGCGCCAGCACCACGCCTTCTTGCAAGGCTTCCCGCGATACCTTGGCTGAATCCAGCCCGTGCGGCAGGCGTACCCAGAGGAACATGCCACCCTGCGGTTTCATCCAGGGGGTGATACCGAGTTTTTCCAACCGGTGCAGCGTGCGTCCCATGACATCCGCCAATCGGGTACGCAATGCTTCGACATGGTGGCGGTAGCTGCCTTGACGCAGCATGGAGTAAACCAGTTCCGCTCCAAGATTGTTGTTGCTCAGCGTAGTAGCCAGTTTCAGGTCTACGATCTGTTCCGCCCAGTCTTGCCGCACAGCCATGTAGCCGCAGCGCGCCGATGCCGACAGCACCTTGGAAAAACTGCCAACGTGGATGACGCGGTTCAGGCCGTCGAATGAGGCCAGCAAGGGCGAGGTGTTGTGCCCGAATTCGGCATAGATGTCGTCCTCGACAATCAGAAGATCGTGGTCTTCGGCCAGTTTGAGCACGCGGTGCGCGACGATGGGCAACAGCGCGGCTCCAGTTGGGTTGTGGAAAACCGTATTGGTGAGGTACAGGCGCGGTCTGTGCTGCGCCAACAGTTCGGCCATTGCTTGCACGTCTGGCCCCTGCTCGGTATAGGGAACGGCGACCAGTTGCACGCGATGCGCGCGCAGCAAAGCCTGGAAATTGAAATAGCCCGGATCGTCTATCAGCACCGTGTCGCCCGGCTCCAGCAAAAACCGGCAGATCAGGTCGATAGCCTGTGTGCCGGAATCGGTCAGGATGATCTGGCAGGCTGACGCTGCCACGCCGCGTTCGCCCAGACGGCGGCTGAGTTGTTCGCGCAAGGCGAAGTGACCATACGGGTGCCCGTATTCCAGCAATCCGGTTTGCGGATCTCTGGCCAGCCGGCGCAGGGTGCGGCGGATTTCTTCGTCCGGCAACCAGGAGGGAGGAAGCCAGCCGCAGCCAGGCTTGAGCATATCCGTTTCCGCTTCGAGCGACTGGCGAATGATCCACAGCGGATCGATGCTGCGATCCCGCGTTGCACCCACGTCTGCCAGCGACAACGGCGGCAGGTGCCCGCTCACGTAAAACCCCGAACCACGTTTCGCCGTAATCACGCCGTCGGCAGCCAGGCGGTCATATGCCTCGACGATAGTATTTTTTGCGACATCCATGCGCTCGGCCTGCTGCCTGATGGAGGGCAGCCTTTCTCCCGGCACCAGCATGCGGGAGGCCAGCTGCTCGCGTATGGCCTGCATCACCGCGTTTACGCGGGTGCCGTCTGTTTGGTCAGATGTTTTTCGCACAATTTGTACCCACAATCTCTCTGGACAGTATCTTTGAATTGTATCCATCTATCCCTGTTTGTCCAGACACTTTCAGGGGAAGATGCAGGCTCTTCATAGGAAGTGGCGGGCATGGACATGGACAAGGCATTCGAGGGATGGGCCAGCGGGCTGTTGGGCGTGCTGATCTTCAGCGGAACGATTTCTGCCACGCGGGTAGCGGTCATCACCTTCGACCCGATCTTTGTGACTTTTGCGCGAGCAGCCATTGCCGGCGTGCTCGCCGCGTTGATTTTGCTGGCTTTACGCCAGCCGCGCCCTGCGCGTGGCGACAAGCGCGCCTTGCTGGTGGTGGCGCTCGGCGTGGTGATCGGCTTCCCGCTATTGCTGGCTCTGGCGCTACGGCATGTCAGTGCAGCGCATGCCACCGTATTCGTCGGGCTGTTGCCGATGGCGACGGTAATATTCGGCGTGCTGCACGGCGACAAAAATCCGCGTGGCTTGTTCTGGCTGTTCTCCTTATCGGGGAGCCTCGTTGTGGCAGGATTTGCGATGGGGCAAGACATCGACGTTTCGGTATCGGGTGATCTGCTGATGCTGGCTGCGGTTATCGTGTGCGGCCTGGGCTATGCCGAGGGCGCGCGGCTGGCCCGCAACATGGGCGGATGGCAGGTTATCTGCTGGGCGTTGGTATTGGCTCTGCCGTTGATGTTGCCGTTGAGCCTGTGGATGCTGCCCGGCAATTTTCAGCAGGCCGCCTGGCCCGCTTTGCTGAGTCTCGGCTACGTCTCCCTGTTCAGCATGCTGCTCGGATTTTTCTTCTGGTATCACGGCTTGGCGCTCGGCGGCATCGCGTCGATCAGCCAGTTGCAATTGCTGCAACCCTTCTTTGGGCTGGCCTTGGCAGCGCTGCTGTTGGGGGAACATGTCAGCGCGACGATGATCGCTTCTGCGCTGGCGGTTGCGCTATGCGTGGTCGGTGCAAGAAGATTTGCGACTTAGAACTCAATATTCATCGCCAGCGGCGACTTTCCTGAACACGATAATGGCGGAGGCAGACGGTTGATCCTAGGGAAACGCAGATTTATTCGTATCGGTTGCCAACGAAACTGTGATGCTGCGCGTTAA
>VIKH01000112.1 GCA_008080515.1 Gallionellaceae bacterium
AGCTTCGAGCGCGACCTGCTGGGCAACGCCGCCATCGCGGCGCAAGACCCGGTGCTGGCGAGCTTCGAGCATGACCTGTACCGCGAGCCGGTGGCGGTTGCAGCGGCTGCCACCCAGGGCGACGACACGTTCATCGTCAACGAGCCGGACACCATCCTGGCGAATTTCTACCGCGAGCTGCACTGGATGCCAAGCACTTCCGCAGTGTATGTGAGGTAAGCGGCGAGAATGGTTGGTTGATCGCAATCGAGGCACGGCTGCGGGGTGGCTCCTCCCCCGTCTTGCAGCAATGCCGCGATTGCGAGCAGCCGCCACACCAGCCGTTCGAGTAACCGGGGCAACACGCCCCGGTTTTTTATTTCGAAACGGGCGGCGGATCGCCCGCAGGCATCCGCCCCATTTTTTAACCCGGATAATCCGTTAACACAAAACTGCGTCATTCCGGCGCAGGCCGGAATCCAGCCAAACAAATACCCCGCGAAGCGGGCCAAATCACGATGTTGCCCCGCGTTCGCGGGAAGTTTTTAATCAACTGGATTCCGGCCTTCGCCGGAATGACGGCTACTGGATTTGCTGGGTTTAACCCGCGCCAGAAACACGGTTACTTCCTCGCGGTCGTGGTAAAGTTGTTTGGCCTCCAGGCGATAGCGGATGCCTTTGGCATCCAGCGCCGCACGCACTCCATTCAGCGCGCCAGTCAGGGCTTCCAGGCGTTTTTTCATCGGTAGCTTGAGGTTGAAAATCGCGCGATCCGCCAAACTGGACGAGATCCAATCGGCCATCAGCGCCGCCACGCGCTGCGGTTGCTCCACCATATCGCACACCACCCAATCCACCGGACGGGATGGGCGATAACGGAAACCATCCTGGCGCAAGTGCTTGATGGCGGGATGTTGCGCTGCCGCGCCTTTCAGCGGGCCGTTGTCCACGGCGATCACTTTCAGCCCGCGCCGCGCCAGTTGCCAGGTCCAGCCGCCGGGGGCGGCACCCAGATCTACCGCGACCATGCCGGGCTTGAGGCATGTTTTTTGTTGTTCCTGGTCGAGGAAGGTCTCGAATGCTTCGGCCAGTTTCAGGTATGAGCGGCTCGGCGCGTCGTGCGGCATTTTCTGGCGCAGGATGCCCATCGGCCACGCCGCGCCGTTGCGCGGATCGCTGCTGCCGATGAGGGCGCGGCTTTGATCCGGGAAGAAGATGTGCAGGCGCGGCAATATTTCCGTTCGTCCTGAACCTGTCGAAGGGCGGTTTGATGCAGGCAATTTTGTTTTGGCTTCGGCTAGCTCAACGCCAGCGGGGCTATTAGTCTTCATGCGGCCAGCCTTGATGAGCGCGGCCTCCAGCAGCGGCTGAAAGCGGCGCGCGAAACTTGACAGCAGTTTGCCTTCGTTGGTATCCGGCACTTCCAGCCACAGCGCGCCGAATTGCTGCGGCTCGGCGGGCAGGGCGGCGAGCAGCGGCGTGAGCCGGTCGCGCTCCGGCAAATTATTCACTTCGCCATGCAAACGAATAAGCTGGCGCGCAAAAGCGAGTTGCGCGTAAACCAGGCGCGGCTTGCCATACACCACGGCAAAGCCGCTTCCGGTCGCGGCTTCGATCTGCCCCGCTTGAGTTTCCTGCACGCAATCGCGCTCGAAGCCGGGGCGGCAATACAGCAGCCAGTTGTGTTGGGCGGTAGCTTGCATGGCGCGCAATGCTAACAGATACTCGGGGGTGTCACGAAAGAAGAGTTTAAGTGGTAAACTCCGCGCCCAATTTTTGGCTGGTCAGCTATGACGAAACGTTACGACCTGATCGTGTTTGACTGGGACGGCACGCTGATGGACTCGACTTCGGTGATCGCGGACTCCATCCAGGCGGCTTGCAGCGATCTCGACCTGCCGGTGCCGAGCGACGAAGCGGCGCGCCATGTAATCGGCATGGGGCTGGCAGCGGCGCTGCGCCATGCCGTGCCGGATGCGCCGGAATCCATGGTCGAGCCGCTGGTGGAACGTTACCGCTATCACTTCCTGGCGCGGGACGAGACCATTCCATTGTATGTCGGCGCGCGCGAAGCGGTCGCAGAGCTGCTGGGCGCAGGCTATCTGCTGGCGGTGGCCACCGGCAAAAGCCGCGCCGGGTTGAGCCGCGCCATGCAGGCGACCGGGATGCAGCCATATTTTCAAGCATCGCGCACGGCGGACGAAACTTTTTCCAAGCCCCATCCGGCGATGTTGCTGGAAATCATGGAGGAACTGGGTGTCGAGCCGGAATACGCCCTGATGGTGGGCGACACCACGCACGACCTGCAAATGGCGCGCAACGCCGGGGTGGATGCGGTCGGCATGACGCATGGCGCGCACCCGCAAGCGCAGTTGCGCGAGCTGCAACCGCTGGCGCTGTTGGACGATTTTGCCGGGCTGCGCGAGTGGTTTCGTCAGCACATCAACTGATTTGCCACAGATGAACACGGATCAACACCGATGCACCGAATAGCCCCAAGAATTTCCCGCCCGCTTGAGGCGATACGCTCCACCGCTGTTATCTGCCTTTATCCGTGAACATCCGTGTTAATCCGTGGCTGATCCGCGCTAGCTTGGCTGATATACTGGCGCAGCCTGATTGAGGAAAAACTTCATGTCCGATCAAAACAACAACTGGGAGCGCGGCGTGCTGGAAAAGCTCGCCATGTCCGCCATCCAGGAGCAGCGCCGGGCGCGCCACTGGAGCATCTTTTTCAAGGTGCTGACTTTCGCCTACCTGTTTGCCCTGCTGTTCCTTGCCCTGGGCTGGATGGACAAAACAGAAGCGCCGCTGGGGGGCAGGCATACCGCGTTGGTGGATATGCACGGCGTGATCGCGCCGGAAAGCCAGGCCAGCGCCGACAACGTGATCGCCAGCTTGCAGGATGCGTTCAAGGACAAGCACACGCAGGGGGTGATCCTGCGCATCAACAGCCCCGGCGGCAGCCCGGTGCAGGCCGGTTACATCAACGACGAGATCCGCCGCCTGCGCGCCATGCACCCGAACATTCCGCTGTATGCGGTGGTGGAGGATATGTGCGCTTCCGGGGGCTATTACGTGGCGGTGGCGGCGGACAAGATTTTCGTGAACAAGGCCAGCATGGTCGGCTCCATCGGTGTGCTGATGGACGGCTTCGGTTTTACCGGCGCCATGGAAAAGCTCGGCGTCGAGCGGCGCCTGCTGACGGCGGGCGACAACAAGGGCTTCATGGATCCTTTCTCGCCAGTCAACCCGCGCCACCAGGAACTGGTCAAGCAGATGCTCGGCGAAATTCACCAGCAGTTCATTGACGTGGTCAAGCAGGGGCGCGGCAAGCGCCTGAAGGAAACGCCGGACACCTTCAGCGGCCTGTTCTGGACCGGGCAGAAAAGCATAGAGATGGGGCTGGCGGACGAAATGGGCAGTGTCGAGAGCGTGGCGCGCGACGTTATCAAGGTCGAGGATATCGTTGACTTCACCACCCGGGAAGGCGTGGCGGAACGGCTCGCCAAGCGTTTCGGCGCAGGTATGGCGGGCGCACTGGGCTTTTCCGCGCATACCGGCGCGCAGTTACGCTGATGACTGTGCGCCTCACCGAGTTTTCGCACGGGGGCTGCGGCTGCAAGATCGCGCCCGCCTTGCTGCGCGACATGCTGGCCACCGTGCCGCTGGCACAAACTTTTCCGGACTTGCTGGTTGGCATCGAAAGCGGCGACGATGCGGCGGTATACCGGTTGAACGACGAACAGGCCATCGTTGCCACCACCGATTTCTTTACGCCCATCGTGGACGATGCCTACGATTTCGGGCGCATCGCTGCCACCAATGCGCTTTCCGACGTGTATGCCATGGGTGGCAAACCCCTTTTCGCACTCGCCATCGCCGCCATGCCGGTCAACACCCTGCCGCTGGACACCATCAAGGAAATTCTGGCTGGCGGCGCGGCAGCGTGCGCGCAGGCCGGCATCCCAGTTGCGGGCGGGCATTCCATTGATGCGCCGGAGCCGATCTACGGGCTGGTGGCGCTGGGGTTGGTGCATCCGGACAAGATCAAACGCAACAACCGGGCGCGCTGCGGCGATGTGCTGATCCTCGCCAAAGGGCTGGGCGTGGGCATCTTGAGCGCGGCCCTGAAAAAACAGAAGCTGGATGCGGAAAGTTATAGCGGGATGCTGTGCAGCGCCACGCAGCTCAATACGCCGGGAAGCTGGCTGGCGGAGATGGATGCGGTTCACGCCATGACCGACGTCACCGGCTTCGGCCTGCTCGGCCATCTGCTCGGCATCTGCCGGGGGTCGAGCCTGGGTGCCGAGGTGGTGTTCGAGAATCTGCCGTTGTTGCCTGCTGCCGGGGAACTGGCGCAACAGGGCTACGCCACCGGCGCATCGCAGCGCAACTGGCAAAGCTATGGTGGCGAGGTGGATTTGCCGCCGGAATTTGCCGGGTGGCGGCGCAACCTGCTGACCGACCCGCAAACCAGCGGCGGCCTGCTGATCGCCTGTGACCGGGATGCGGCGCCAGGTATTTTGCAGCGGCTGCACAGCAAGGGGTTTGCGCGCGCGGCGCTGATCGGCGCGCTGGGAACGGGCGCGGCGCGTGTGTCGGTTCGTTGAGCGCGCCCCGCACTTGCCCGGAACCAGACTCTAATCGCCCACTCAAATGAGCGGCCACTTCGACAGGAATGAGCAGCCACTTCGACGGGGTGGAATTTTGGTTTTTAAACAGGAGAGATAGCATGAATATGGCAAGTTTTTTGGCGCTGGCGTTGCTGGGGTTCAGCGCCCCGGCGTTCGCTGTAGATGGCGGTGCGGTGGTGGGCGGAGCTGCGGGCGCTGCCGCAGGTGCCGTCGTGGGCAAGAAGGTGGGCGGAGACAACGGCGCGGTGTTGGGCGCGGCAATCGGTGCGGCAACCGGTGTCGCCATCGGCGGCAAGGACCAGCCGGCGCAGGCCGCACCGGTTAAAGTGAGATCTGAAGCGCCGCGTCAGGATGTTGGCGAAGGGGATCGCCATGAGCACCATGACAATGGCCGCCATCTGGGGGAGCGCAAGGATAAACACAAAAATAAAAATAAAGAAAAAGACAGAAACAAACACAAGCACGATGACTGAAACAGGTTTTTAACCCGGATAATCCATTAGGCCGTCATACCGGCGAAGGCCGGTATCCAGCCATAAAAATGGGCCGCGAGGCGGGCAGAAACATGAAGTTGCCCCACTTCGTGCGGGTATATTGAACAACTGGATACCGGCCTTCGCCGGTATGACGTAAATTTTCGCTAAGGAAACGCTGATTTATTCCTCCGTTCGTGGTGAGCTTGTCGAACCATGAACGGAG
>VIKH01000113.1:0-7178 GCA_008080515.1 Gallionellaceae bacterium
GTGTGTTGTTGGGGCTGTGTCAATTCCGTCCGGCCTCTGGCTGGAAACGGATTGCCTGATTTTGTTATCAGCTCCTTACAACTACGGCCTGCTCCTTGCGGGTGCAGGCGGGCATCCGGTAGCGCGCCAAGCGCGCCGATATTTGTTATCGCTGGATTCCGGGTCAAGCCCGGAATGACGGAGCTGATACTGTTTATATCCCGGATCAATAGCTTGCAGGCGCTATAAGGGGCACAACGCGATTGTTCAACAGCGAGTGATCAGGCCTTCCGGTAAATGCTCGCCCCTTGCTGCACAAACTCCACCGCTTTCTGTTCCATGCCTTTTTGCAATGCAGCGGCCTCATCCACACCTTGCTGCGCGGCGAAGTCACGCACGTCCTGCGAGATTTTCATCGAGCAGAAACTCGGGCCGCACATCGAGCAGAAGTGCGCCACCTTGGCGGATTCCTTGGGCAAAGTTTCGTCGTGGAATTCGCGCGCCTTGTCCGGGTCGAGGCCGAGGTTGAACTGGTCTTCCCAGCGGAATTCGAAGCGCGCTTTGGATATCGCGTTGTCGCGCACCTGCGCGCCGGGGTGCCCCTTGGCGAGGTCGGCGGCGTGGGCGGCGATCTTGTAGGTGATGATGCCTTCCTTGACGTCGTCCTTGTCCGGCAGACCGAGGTGTTCCTTGGGTGTGACGTAGCACAGCATGGCGGTGCCGTACCACCCGATCATCGCCGCGCCGATGGCGCTGGTGATGTGGTCGTAGCCGGGTGCGATGTCCATGGTGAGCGGGCCGAGGGTGTAGAACGGCGCTTCGTGACACCACTTGAGTTGCAGTTCCATGTTCTCTTTGATCATATGCATGGGCACATGGCCGGGGCCTTCGATGATGGTCTGCACGTCATGCTTCCACGCCACTTGCGTGAGTTCGCCCAGCGTTTTCAGTTCGCCCAGTTGCGCCTCGTCGTTGGCGTCATGGATTGAGCCGGGGCGCAGGCCGTCGCCCAGCGAGAAGGCTACGTCGTAGGCTTTCATGATTTCGCAGATTTCCTCGAAGCGGGTGTAGAGGAAGCTTTCCTTGTGGTGCGCCAGGCACCATTTCGCCATGATGGAGCCGCCGCGCGAGACGATGCCGGTGAGGCGTTTGGCGGTCATCGGCACGTAGCGCAACAGCACCCCGGCGTGGATGGTGAAATAGTCCACGCCCTGTTCGGCCTGCTCAACCAGCGTGTCGCGGAAGATTTCCCATGTGAGGTCTTCGGCGCGGCCATCCACCTTTTCCAGCGCCTGATAAATCGGAACGGTCCCAATCGGCACTGGCGAGTTGCGGATGATCCATTCGCGCGTTTCGTGGATGTGTTTGCCGGTGGAGAGATCCATCACGGTGTCGCCGCCCCAGCGGATGGCCCAGGTCATTTTTTCCACTTCTTCCTGAATGCTCGACCCCAATGCCGAGTTGCCGATGTTGGCGTTGATTTTCACCAGAAAGTTGCGGCCGATGATCATCGGCTCGACTTCGGGGTGGTTGATGTTGGCGGGGATGATGGCGCGGCCGCGGGCGATTTCGTCGCGCACGAATTCCGGCGTAATGATTTTCGGGATGCTCGCCCCGAAATTTTCGCCGCGATGCTGGGTTTTCAGCAGCTCGGAAAGCCCTTCTATTTTCTGGTTCTCGCGGATGGCGATGTATTCCATCTCCGGCGTGATGATGCCCCGGCGCGCGTAATGCATCTGCGTGATGTTCATGCCGGATTTGGCCCGGCGTGGCGCGCGCTTGAGGTTGAAGCGCAGTTCTGCCAGCGCCGGGTCGGCGAGGCGCTGCTGGCCATAAGCCGAGCTGGGGGCGGCGAGCTGTTCGGTGTCGTTGCGTTCGGCGATCCACCCCTCGCGCAGCGCGGGCAGGCCGGAACGGATGTCAATTTTTGCCGCCGGGTCGGTGTAGGGGCCGGAGCAGTCGTACACATGAATCGGTGGATTTTTCTCGATGCCGTTGAGGGTGTGGGTGTCGGTCTGCGAAATTTCGCGCATCGGCACGCGGATGTCGGGCCTGCTGCCGGTGACATACACCTTGCGCGAATTGGGCAGGGGTTTGACCGCTGCGGCATCCACCATCCACCTGCGCGGCCTGGTTCAGGAATTGGGGGTTGGCATTCATGCGGTGTGCTCCGGAAATTCGGGAAGCACAGTCTGCGACTGGACGCTTCCCTACGACGGCATTACCCGTACAGGTTCAAAGGGTTTATCTCACCTTGCTGTTGTCAAGCAAGGACCCCCACGCGAGCGTGGCAAGGTACTGGAAAACTGCCCCGAAAGCAAGCTGGCGCAGCCTCTGCCGACGCGCTGTTTCAAGCGGCTTGCAGGCCTTTTCGCGTGATATACTGCCCGCCCGAGCAACGGTATTTATTGCGGGCATAAGGGAGCGAAGAATATGGAACAGGCACGTTTCAATATGGTGGAGCAACAGATCCGCCCCTGGAATGTTTTGGATACTCGCGTGCTGGAGTTGCTGGGCAAGGTCAAGCGGGAACAGTTCGTGCCGCCCGGCAGGCAAAGCATGGCGTTCATGGATTTGGAAATCCCGCTGGGGCACGGGGCGGCAATGTGGTATCCCATGCTGGAGGCGCGCGCGTTGCAGGAGATGCACCTCAAACGCAGCGACAGCGTGCTGGAAGTCGGCAGCGGCAGCGGCCATCTGACCGCGCTGCTATCCCATCTTGCAGGACAGGTGACGAGCGTGGAAATCGTGCCTGAACTGAATGCCTTTGCGGAAAAGAATCTGGCCGCGCACCATATCGGCAACGTGGCGCTGGAGCGGGGCGATGCGGCGCAAGGCTGGCCCGGCCACTATGACGCGATCATTCTTACCGGCTCGGTGCCGATTTTGCCGGGAGCATTTCAGAATAGCCTGAAAGTGGGCGGTCGTCTGTTTGCCATTGTTGGCGATGACGGCGCGATGCAGGCCAAGCGGATCACCTGCGTGTCGCCGGGAGTGTTCGAGAGCACCCGCCTGTTTGAAATCAACGTCGCCCCGCTACAAAACGTGCAGCAGCCCAAACGGTTCGTGTTCTGACGGCGCTTTGCCCGGCTTGCGGTTTGCCGCGACGGCGTATAGTATTAGAGTTCTCTGATATTCCGCTATCCTGCGCTGCCCATGATCCACCACAATATTTTGCTTGCGTTTGCGGTGCTGTGCGCGACCGCTCCGGCAGCGGCAGCCGACCTGCTCGAAACCTACCGCTCCGCGCAATCGAACGATCCGGCTTTTGCGGCAGCGCGCGCGACCCGTCTCGCCGGACAGGAAAAACTGCCGCAGGGCCGCTCCCTGCTGCTGCCCAATGTGAGTTTGAGCGCCAACAGTGCGCTCAACGACAACTCGGTTACTTACCGCGGCGCTACGCCGTTCCCTTCCGGCACCAGCCGCTACAGCAGCTACGGTTACGGCGTGAACCTGGTGCAACCGATCTATCGCCAGCAGAACCGGGTGTCGTACAGCGAAGCCGAATTGCAGGTGGCGCAGAGCGAAACGCAGTTCGCCATCGCGGGGCAGGAGTTGATCCTGCGCGTGGCGCAAGCCTATTTTGACGTGCTGATGGCGCAGGACGGCGTGCAGCTTGCCGGGGCGCAGAAGGCCGCCATTTCCGGGCAACTCGAGCAGGCGAGGCGCAATTTCGAGGTGGGCACCGCGACCATCACCGATACTTACGAGGCCCAGGCGCGCCATGACCTGACCAGCGCCCAGGAAATCGCCGCGCAGAGCAATCTGGAAATCAAGCTGCGCGCGCTGCAGCAGTTGACCAACACCGCACCGTCCGGCCTGCGCCAATTGGGCCAGCAATTCAACCCGGAAATGTTGCAGCCGGCAGATATGGAAAAGTGGGTGGAGGACGCGCTACAGCATAACCTGCAACTGGCCGTGGCGCAGCTTGCGGCAGAGCTGGCCGAAAAAGAAGTGGCGCGCAACCGGGGCGGGCACCATCCGACACTGGATCTGGTCGCCAATTATTCGCAGAACAATTCCAGCGGCGGCAACCTGGGGGTGGGTAGCGATAACCGGGCGGCCTCGGTGGGTGTGCAGTTCAACGTTCCTTTGTTTCAGGGCGGGGCCATCCAGTCTAAAGTGCGCGAGGCGGAGGCCAACCGCGACCGTGCCCGCGAAGAGCTGGAAAATGCGCGCCGCACCGCCGCATTGCAGGCGCGCCAAGCCTACCTCGGCGTGGCCAACGGCATCGCGCAGGTCAAGGCGCTGCAACAGGCGCTCAAGTCTGGCGAGAGCGTGCTGGAAGCCAGTAAGCTGGGGCAGGAAGTCGGCGTGCGCACCAACCTGGACGTGCTCAACGCCCAGCAGCAGCTTTATGGCACTCGGCGCGATCTGTATCAGGCCGAATACAACTACCTCATCAGCCAACTGAAATTGAAGGCGGCGACCGGAACGCTGGCCGAAGACGATTTGGCGAGAACCAACCGGGCGCTATACTGATTCAGCGGGGCGGCGATGCCGTTGGCCCGTTTCTTGAGCAGCCCTTGTACTTCTGCATCTCGTATCAAAATGGATTGTCAGGGTTGAAGCAGGCTTAAAGCAAAAGCAAGATAAGCCGCGCATGCTGCAAACAGGGGTGCTACTAGATTTTGCTCTTTCATGATGTCGCTCCTCGGATTGGTTGAAATTGATGCGGAGGGTTTTCGCCCTTGGCACAATTAAGCGGTAACGGTAAGCTGCCGTGATCTGGCCACACCAAACCGTATAACCTGCCCGTGCGTGCAATTTAATTTCTCAACCTTAAAGATGCCTTAACAGGAGCAGGAGCCGCCCCATGAAAAAATCTTACTTGATAATCGTTGCGGGACTGGCGGTGGCGGCAGTTGCCTTGTTTTTCGTTCTCAACAATCCTGTCGGCAGGTTGGTAAAACTGGTCGTCGAAAGCGTTGGCCCGGATATGACGCAGGCTGCCGTGCGCGTGAATAAGGTCAATATCTCGGCTGAAGGAAAGGGTGCGCTGCTCGGCATGTTGCTTGGCAACCCCAAGGGGTTTAAGACCGACTTCGCCCTGAAGGCGGCTACCGTCGAAGTGGCGATCGAGCCGGCCAGCATCGTCCAGGACGTGGTGGTGATACACAAGATTCTTATTGATGCGCCGCACATCATTTACGAGAAAGGCGATGGCGGCACCAATTTCGACGCCATCCAGCGTAACGTGGAAGCCTATCTGGGCACGGATCGCGGCAAGGGGAAAAAAGAAGACAAGAGCGAGAGTAAGAAGATGATCATCGGTTCGTTCGTTATCCGCAACGCCAAAGTCAACTACAACGGCATGATGGATCTCTCGTTGCCCGACATCGAGCTGCACAACATCGGCAGGAAATCCGGCGGCGCAACTTCTGCGCAAGTGGTCAATGCCATCATCGTCGAGTTGAACGCCAAACTGGTGCTGGCACTCGCAAAAACTGCGGCAATAAACGCTGTGGGCGGCCCGGCAATCGGCATCGGGATGGGGATAAAAAGTTTGCTTGGTAAATAACTATCCTCTGTGCCGCGCGGCAATTTTAACCAGCGTCCGGCGAGCCAGAAATACGCCACCGTCATGGCTGGCAGAGGAAATCCACGCTAACCGGCCATAAAACCAACATCGAGGCCATGCGGTATTGCTGCTCTACCCATGCCGGACCAATAGGGAATAATCCGGCTGCACGCCCCCGCCACGGCGGCTTGTCCCGGCAGATTTACTTCAGCACTTCGGCGAGAAAACCCTGCAACTGCGCCCAGGAATCCTTGTCCGCCTCCGCGTGGTAGGCGATGGGCAGGTTGAATTTTTTCGCGTACTCGTCCGCGTCGGGGTTGGTGAAACTGTGCAACGCGCCGGGATAGGACACCACCTTGTAGCTCACGCCCGCTTTTTCCATCTCCTGCCGGAAGCCATCCACCTGCGCGGCGGGGATCATCTTATCGTCCGCGCCGGTGAACACGCGCACCTGCGCCTTTACTTTGCCGGGCTGCGCCGGGGCATCGGTGCCAAGCCCGCCGTGGAAGCTCGCCACGCCCTTCAGATCTGCGCCTTCGCGCGCCATGTTCAGCACCATCGAACCTCCGAAACAATAGCCGATCGCCGCCAGCTTGCCGCCATCCACATTACGCTGTACGCGCAGCAGCTTCATCGCCGCCTCGAAGCGCGCCTTTGCCAGCGGCTTGTTTTTGGAAACCTCGCCGGCGAATTTGCCCGCATCGTCGGGATGGTTCGCCTGCTTGCCGTCGCCGTACATATCCACCGCCAGCGCCACATAGCCCAGTTCAGCCAGCATATTCGCGCGTTTCCTCGCGTAGGGGTTGTGCCCCCACCATTCGTGTACCACCAACACCGCCGGGCGCTGGCCCTTTGCCGCATCGTCCCAGGCGATCCAGCCTTTCAGCGTGGTGCCGTTGGCGGTGTAACTGATCTCTTTGCCCTGCACGGCGGCGAAGGCGGAGGTGGTCAGGCAGAGCAGGGCGATGGAAAGAAAAATGTTTTTCATGGGAGCCTCCAGAGTGTTGAGTTCAGATGGGCGCAATTTACAACTGGCGGGGTCGGAGGGCAATGGGTGTATGCACCTGCTTGGTGTGGGTGATGGAAATTATTGCGATGCTGACCACATTGGCATGGTCTCCGTCGCTATGGACCAACTGGGCGAAAAGATCGCCACCCTTGAACAAGAAGGGGGGCCGTATTACTGCTGCGATGGATGAGATGCTGACGCGGGCTTGGGCGTTACTGCTAAAAATCGTTGCCCCATGGTTACTAGTATCTAAACCCATAAATTACGAAACATAATGCCGAGCCATTTTTACATCCGCATCCTGCCGGGTGAACGACCACTCGATGCCGCGTTGCTCCGTGTTCCGGCGCAATTGCCAGGCATTCACTTCGGTGATGAGCGTGGCCTGATCCGGCAAACGCCGACCAAGGCACTGGCGATCAAGAATGCCGATCTCGATTTCAGCCATGTTGAGCCAACTGGCATGTTTCGGCGTGTAGTGAAAGACGACACGTCGCAGCAGCGCCTTTGCTTTCTTGACGCCGAGCACTTCCTCGAAGCATTTGCGGAAGTGGGTGTTGAGGTTGTCCATCACCAGATGGATGCGCCGCGCCGTGGCATAGACCTGCTTGAGCAAGTGCTGTACGAAAGCCACGAAATCGGTCTTGGCGCGATGGTCGGTGACCATGA
>VIKH01000113.1:7192-7830 GCA_008080515.1 Gallionellaceae bacterium
GGCAAAGGCGGGCGCGAATCCTTGAGCAGTTGCTTGCTCTTCTCGTCCAGGCAAACGACGGGTTCCTTCGGGTGGAACGGACGAGCATAAAGGTCGAGCAGGTCGTACATCCGCTGCCGATATTCCTCGGTCAGAGCACCAATGCACCACATCACCTTGCACCACGGCTTGAGGCAGTTTTTTTTAGCAGGCGGCGAATCGTCTCGCGGCTGATCGGGCCGATATTCGCCTGCCCCTGTGCCGCCTGTTCCAGCAATTCAAGTGTCCAGCGCTTGGCGCCTTCCGGAGGCTCCGAGCAGGCCAGGGCGGTAATCTGCGCCTCAACGTCGGTATCGTACTCTCGGGGCTTGCCTGAACGTGCGACATCGCACACCGCGTATTCGACACCCCCCTCCAAATATGCGCTTCGCGTCCGCCAGATGGCGGTTCGACCAACGCCGAGAACTTCCATGATCTGGGTTTCTGGTATCCCGCGATCAAGGGCTGACAAAATATGCGCCCGGTTGACTTCTCGGGCATGGCGCAAGCTCTTTGCACGATATGATTCGATCAACTCTCGATCCTCGTCGGTAAGATGCAGTTCGGTCTGTCGCATGGCTGGCTCCTCGTCATGGGGTGGGCGTGCGACAGCATGATAC
>VIKH01000114.1 GCA_008080515.1 Gallionellaceae bacterium
CCTGACAGCAGGTCGCGCAGGAAGATTTTTGCATCCTGCATGTCGGAATGCTCCTCGGGGTTGCTGGCCGTCGAAACGGCCTCGTCGGCGGTGACGGTGACGGCTTGGCAACAAAACAGCAAACAGCATTAAAATAATTTTGAGCATTGTGTCCCCGTAATATTTTAGTTGACGAGATTTTCGCAAAACTATTTCCGAGCCGAGGCGCAGAGCTTGCAAACACTGAAAACCGGCTTCCAATAAGGCTTCCAAGCGAATACATGGCTATTTTTCCCGCACTCTTTCACGAAGCCCCCTTTCAAACCATCCGAATGACCAGTTTCTTGCCGCAGGCGGTCGCGTATTTGCGCAGTGTCGCCAGCGAGGGCGAATGCTTGCGGCTGCCCAGGCTGGATTCGATGCGCGCCAGCACCGGCTGCGAAACGCCCATGCGTTCGGCCACGTCCGCTTGCGTCAGCCCGGCATCCTTGCGCGCGTGCAGCAGTGCGGCCAGCGCCGCGAATTCGTCTTCCATCTCGTCATAGGCTGCGCGGAATGCAGGATCGCTCTTACGCTTCTTCGCAGCGTGGGCGCGGGGATCGAATGCCACCGGCTGATATTCGGTTGCAGTTTTCCTAGTCATGTTTAACCTCTTTCAATCGCTTGCGCGCCAGCTTCAATTCTTTGTCGGGCGTTTGCTGCGTCTTCTTGATGAAGCCGTGCAGGATTACGATGCGCCGCCGCACCAAGGCGCAGAAAAACGCCCTGCCTATCCCTTCCTTGCCCTTGGCGCGTATCTCGAACAACCCGTCGCCCAGCGGGCGCGTATAGGGCAAACCAAGATTCGGCCCGGTTTCCACCATCTGTTCCGCAATGCGGGTAAAGCTGGCGTTGATACCCGCTGGCCACCCTCCGATTTCGGCCTGCACCGATGCGTTGTAAAAATGAAGGGAATAGGCCACGGAACGGAATATAGCAAGTGTGCTATTAGGTTGCAAGGGCGGTTTCAGGCTGCGTTCACCACGCGCAGCGCGCCGGTGAAGGTGTCCGGCTCTTCGCCCGCTAAAGCTAGGCGGGGGTAATCGGTCAGGCGGCCATCCGTTCCAGCGGCTTGATTTTTGGCTTCGGCTGTTTCCCGGCTTGCCACAGGTCAAACTGTGTCTGCATCCCCAGCCAAACATCGGGGGTAGTGCCCAGCCATGCGGCGAGGCGCAAGGCCATTCCCGCCGTTACCCCGGCCTTGCCGTTCAACACCTTGGAAAGCGTGACGCGCGATACCTGCAATGCCTTGGCCGCGCTCGTTACCGTCATGCCTTCCGGCAACCACTCCCTCAATACTTCGCCGGGGTGCGCCGGGTTGTGCATTCTGCTCATGTTCAATCCCTCCTAGTGATAGTCCAGATAATCCACCAGCTCCGCATCCTCACCGTCAAAGGTGAAGGTTATGCGCCAGTTCCCGTTCACCGTTACGGCGTAATGCCCTGCAAGGTTGCCCGTCAGGGGGTGCAGCTTCCAGCCCGGCGCGTTCATATCATCCGGGCGTTTTGCGTTGTCCAGCATGGTCAACATCACGCGCAGCTTTCCGGCATGGTGCGGCTGTATGCCCGCCTTGCTCCCCTTCCGGAAAAAAGCCTCAAGCCCTTTGTGGCGGAATGTTTTTATCATGGCCGCATTGTATGCTGTAAACTAACGCTTATCAACACAATGGAATAAATATCCACCCCGTTTTTACCGCCGTGCCTTACTTGCCCACCACGCGCAAACCGGCCTGTACTGGCACGAACTGGATTCCGGCCTGCTCCAATATCCACGCTTCAATTTTGACGTGCCACAGGTGCAGCAAGTCGAGTTCCCGCTGGATGTAGTGCTTCTCGGCAATCGCGCTCGGCTTGTGTCCCATGATTTGCGCCACGATACCGGCGGGCACTTCCACCTATTCAGATAACGTGCCAAAGGAACGGCGCAGGCCGTGC
Organism: Gallionellaceae bacterium; assembly: GCA_008080515.1. GTDB lineage: Bacteria > Pseudomonadota > Gammaproteobacteria > Burkholderiales > Gallionellaceae > VIKH01. Next base: position 1,953 of record VIKH01000114.1, read on the forward strand.
AGGGAAACTGCGGGAAGCCCGGCGGCGGGCTTACCTGATCACGCTTATCTGGGGCGTTCCGCCCACATGTAAACGGGAACCCGCTGCTGGCCGAACGGCTTCTTGAAATCTCCGAAGCGCCCGGCAATCCTGGTTCCGCATCCCGGGCAAGTGCCCTGCGGCGTGAGGTCGTAATGCCGGATGTCGTACCAGTCGCGCACGATGGCCGCGTGATGGCATTTCGGGCAATAGGTGGTACCGCCCTCCGCGTCATGCACGTTGCCGGTATAGACGTAATGCAGGCCCGCATCCTGTGCGATGCGGCGTGCGCGGCTCAGGGTGGAGTGCGGCGTGGGCGGCACATCCGCCATTTTCCAGTCGGGGTGGAAGGCGGAAAAGTGCAGCGGCACATCCGGGCCCAGCTCTATTGCCACCCAGGCGCTCAACGCTTTGAGTTCGGCATCGGAATCGTTGTGGCCGGGAATCAGCAGGGTGGTGATTTCCAGCCAGCAATTCGTTTCATGATGGACATAGGCCAGCGTATCCAGCACCGGTTGCAGATGGCCACCGCACAGTTTGATGTAGAAATCGTCGGTAAAGCCCTTGAGGTCAATATTGGCTGCGTCCATTTTGGCGTAAAACTCGCGGCGCGGCGCATCGTGCATGTAGCCCGCCGTGACGGCCACGGTCTGGATGCCCAGTTCGTGGCAGGCATCGGCAGTATCGAGCGCGTATTCAAAAAACACCACCGGGTCGTTGTAGGTGAAGGCCACGCTCTTGCTGCCGTGCTTTTTCGCAGCCAAGGCAATGGCTTCCGGCGTGGCTTTGTCCATCAGGCGGTCCATGTCGCGCGATTTGGAAATATCCCAGTTTTGGCAAAACTTGCAGGCCAGGTTGCAGCCTGCGGTGCCAAAAGAGAGCACGCTGGAGCCGGGGTAAAAATGGTTGAGCGGTTTTTTTTCGATGGGGTCTATGCAGAAACCGGAGGAGCGACCGTAGGTGGTGAGCGCCATCGCATCTCCCGCCCTGCCGCGCACGAAACAGGCACCGCGCTGGCCTTCGTGCAGCTTGCAATCGCGCGGGCAGAGGTCGCACTGAATGCGGCCATCTTCCAGCCTGTGCCAGTATGTTGCCGGGTGGTGACCGCTTGTGCTGTTCGCTTCGTCCATTACACGCTTCCCCCTAATCTCGTGCGGTTCGCTCAATACAGCCGATTGCGGGACGCGATAACGAGGCTCAACGGTTGCGCACTGCTCCAGAGCCCATTCTGCCGCCTCTGGCGGGTGGGGCGGCAGGTGAAATCACCCCGCCCCCCAGCCCCCTGGCTCGCTGTTTCGTTCTCGCATGATGCTCCTTGCGGATTGGGTTGAGGGGAATGCTTGGCGAACCCACTAGAGGCGCTCTTGCCGCGCACGTTACAGCCAAACAGCCCGTGGCTTGAGGCAATCCTTCCGCCATTCGCATTGCTCCGCGCAACTGTAGCGCTTATCGGTCGAGAAGCAGGGCTCTTCGCCGCGTTTCCGCTGCGACGCCCTGATTTCTGAAGGCTGCAAGGTGCGGCGGGCGAAGTCGTCGACAGCGTGGTTGCATTCATGACGGTTTCCCCTGAACAGTTAGCAGCAGGTGGTTACTAAATTCCGGTTCTAAAACAAAACGCTGCGGCGGCGAGCGAGCGCGGAAGCCAACGCGGTATCACTGATGAAATGGAATTGGAATTACGCTCGGTTCAGGCCGGTGGCTGTAGCAAAACAGTCTTCGCGCCACAAGCACCCGACTTGGTCACATACCCCGCCGCAAGCCGAGCCGAAGCAGTCAAAATTCCCTTCTTGCAACTGGATTTGATGTATCAGTTCGGCTTTCGACAAACTGCCGTGGTGAATGTGGTGCTGTTTGGCGATGGTGCGGATATCTTGCAGTTTCATGGTGCCCCCCGGATGATAATCGAGTTTCGGGAGCAGATAATGGAACTGCGATAACGGTAAGTAAATAAGTGAAATCCTTATTTTCATGGTGAAGGAGGCTTGGCGGGATGGTGCCGAGCGGGATGCGCACGCATGAACTGCAACAGCTTGGCAGCTGGAAAACGGGGGTTATGGTGGAACGCTACGCGCCCATCGCGCCAAGCCATCCGGCCATTGCTGCTCGGCTGGATTCGGTTCTGGATGGCTACGATTTGGTTGTGGTCAACCGGCAAGAAAAAAGCCCCGCATCACTGCAAGGCTCTTGAGTGCTGGTGGGCTGTGAGTGGCTCGAACACTCGACCCGCGGATTAAGAGTCCGCTGCTCTACCAACTGAGCTAACAACCCGAACGAGGAAAACTCAAACAATAAAACGAGTGACGGATTATAACAGTCCGCGTGGTTTGGTGTGCCACGAATGTTAGCAGCCAATGACTGAGGTGGGAACGTAGCGCATGTTTACCAAGCGCAAGTGGTTGTTCCTCTGCGGGCTTGGTGTTTCAAGGGTTGGTCGGGTTGCTGTGCCGGGCCGGACTGAATCAATCATCAACAAATCATCCATATCCAGCAAGGCGAAGCATATCAAGGCAGCGAACACTTCATGCAGGATTCCAATGCTTGTCCGCGCGAAAAACAGGGACGCGATAAGGGTCTTTGACCTCTGCTGTCAATCATAGAGTCCAACGGGTTATGCAGCGAGCAGAGTTGCATACGGGTTATGCAGCGAGCAGAGTTGCATAGTATCGCTGCGTAAATTTTGCTGGTGACACAGTGTCATTTTCCTATAACAATTCCTTGCGAGAATTGTAATGCTGCAGGGGAGACCATTCCCTTGCAAAACCGATGACCTAATACTATGCGGCAACCTTTTACGCGGCTTATCAGAGGCGGGAAATCCATTTTCTCTCTGGTTAAACATATGGTTGAGCCGGTAGTCGTGGTGGGGGTCTTGTTGTTTACTGCTGCAGTATTTGGCGAATCGGTTAATCAGCTCTATCTCGTTCTCTCGCTGATCGCATTCTCCATGACGTTTCCGGGAAGCTGGCCTGAAGGGCGCTACTTGAAAATGGCCAACCAGATTGCCGCATCCTGGGCGGCTATCTACGGTTTGCTGGTTGTGTTCGGATATGTAACCGGCACCTTGAGCCTTTTCTCATCTGATGTTCTGGTGGTCTGGGGCATAGTGACGCCCATCCTTTTTTTCCTGGTTCTGGTCGTGTTGAAGAAGATGGTGCCAAGGCTGAAGATTTTGCTTGCCTACAGGAAAAAAGGAATTATCGTCGGCGCAAATGAAATGGGGCTCCAGCTGGCAACCAATATTAACCAGGATTTTTTCCGGCAGATCGAGCTGGCAGGCTACTTCGATGACCGAAAAGTTGAGAGGTTGAAGGTAGGCCAGCAGGAAAAATTGTTGGGGAATATGAGCAACGTCGTCGGCTATACAAAGAGCAACGAAATTGATGTGATTTACATCGCGTTGCCGATGGCCTCGCAGCCGCGAGTTCTGAAATTGCTCGATGACCTGCGGGATACGACAGCTTCGATATATTTTGTACCGGATATTTTTATCTACGACCTGATACAGGCGCGCGTTGACGAGGTCAACGGCGTCCCGGTCGTCGCGATCTGCGAGACCCCCTTCTATGGCGTGAACGGCCTGCTCAAACAAGCCGGCGACTTCGTGCTCGCCGCGCTCATCCTGATATTGACTAGCCCGTTGATGCTGCTGATCGCGGTCGGGGTGAAGCTCGGCTCGCCCGGCCCGGTGCTGTTCAAGCAAAGGCGCTATGGCGTGGATGGCCGCGAAATACTGGTCTACAAATTCCGCTCCATGACGGTATGCGAAGACGGCAACCATATTCAGCAGGCGCAACCTGGCGACAAGCGCGTGACAGAATTGGGCGCGTTTCTGAGGAAAACATCTCTGGATGAGCTGCCCCAGTTCATCAACGTGCTGGAAGGAAAAATGAGCATTGTGGGGCCGCGTCCGCACGCGGTCTCCCACAACGAGATGTACCGGAAAATGATCAAGGGATACATGGTGCGGCACAAGGTCAAGCCGGGGATTACCGGCTGGGCACAGGTACACGGGTTTCGCGGCGAAACCGAAACGCTGGACAAGATGGAAAAGCGGGTTCAGTACGATCTGGATTATTTGAGAAACTGGTCTCTCACGCTGGATGCCTGGATCATCTTCAAGACCATCAGTGTGGTTTTGCGCGACCGCCATGCCTATTAGCGCGGGGCATCATAATGCCGTTCCCGATCCGCACCGCAGGATTTTGCCGTGGTGCGATCGGGTGCGTATCTCGAAAAAGCGGTATGGCCCGCGCTGAAGGCAGGCAGCGCCCGGAGTGACGGCGGCAAGCTCGAGCCGGATAAGTGTGTTCGGTTTACTTCCACGCTCAGGCGGGCACCGATCGCTCTGCTCGCGGCTACGCCCCACTTGTGCGGGCGCTGCCAACCGCAAACCATGTTGGCAGCGCACTACCCCGCACTGCGGGAGTGCCGCTTAACTATGTTCGTTCGCCGCCAGAGTGAGGAGAACGGACTATATAAGCTTAATCTTTATGTCACAAGAGCATGTCATCCTTGCTGTCAAGGCAAGAATAAACCAGAAACGCGATAAACGAGGGCGACATGGATAACGCATCCCGCAAGGAGCCAACCCTGCCAGAAGCGCCGGATTGGGTTCCGGCAAGCCACAGATTGTCGGCGATTGCCGTGATCCGGGCCATAACGGAGCACGAGCTGTTTGGCGATCATGGCGGTTATCCCTCGATAGGAGAGCTGCCCTGTTTTATGCAGGAAGGGCGCAGGACGGTTCCGGAGATTCATTGCGACAGTTTTCCGGAACAGCTTTATCGGCTGGATGGTTGCTTTGCGATGGAATGCAGCGAGGTTTGACGGAGGGCGAAAATCAAACAGAACCGCGCAGCCCCTTGAGCACGATCTCTCCCATCGTGCTTCTTTTTCGTCAAAAACCCAGAGGGTCAGCTTTGGTGCAAGCCGCCATAATATGGCTGTCATATAGCGTGCCATGCTTACCCGAATGCAGAAACATATCTTGTCCGGCATCTTATCGGCTTGCGTTTGCATGTCTGCGCAAGCGGCGAGCGAGGATGAGCTGAACCTCATCGCGGCGGCGCAACGCGGCGACATCAGGATATTTAATCTGATGCTCGGAATGGGCGCCAACATCCATTCCGTGGATGCCGGTGGCAACAATGTCGTCCTGATGGCGGTTTATGCAGGAAATTACGAGATTTTGAGGCGAGCCCTGTCCAAGGGTGTAGAAGTGAATGTCAAAGGAAAAATCGGCTTCACGCCGCTGTCCCTCGCTGCGCTGCGGGGCGACGAGATGGCGGCCCGCCTGTTGCTCGAGGCGGGAGCAGAGGTTAACGCGAGAGATTTTGGCGGCAACACGCCGCTCGTCAACGCTATCCTGCTGGCGCGGGAACCCGTGGTAAAAATGCTGCTGGATGCAGGTGCCGACGCCAACATTGCGGATGCGAAAAACCAATCGCCTTTGATGATTGCTGCCCAGCTCGGCCAGATGCCAAGCATTGAAGCGCTCTTGCAAAAGCAAGTTGATGTAAACCATGCTGACAAGCAAGGCGTCACCGCATTGTTTTGGGCTATTTTTGAAGGCCATGACGATATTGCACACTTGTTGATTCAGAATGGAGCGGATTTATTACAGCCGACCAACGGCTACACCCCTCTCCACTGGGCAAAAGCAACCGGTCGTGACGCAATAGCCAGGATGCTGGTTTCGGCAGGCGCCAGCAATTGAGGCCGGGCGCCCGACTGCATCCGGTGATGTTGCGGCCACCGGCACTTCAGACCAATCCTTTCATTAAGTTGCCCGGTTCCATCCCGCCCGCAGGCAATACCGGTCGCCAGCGCTCGCGCCTTGATGGGCTGTGACAGACAGCGAGTGCCGATGTCATAAAAATGACATATAGATTTAGTATTGTCAGGCTTGTCCGTTACGCAGAGTAAGTAAAGAAAATTATGGCTGCAAATATTTTGCTGGTGGAAGACGAGCCAGCGATACTGGAACTGCTGGCGTTCAACGTAGAGCAACGGGGCTACCGCCCAATCCGATCATATGATGCCTCCAGCGCGATGGAGCAGATCAACCACAAATTGCCGGACTTGGTTCTGCTCGACTGGATGTTGCCCGATGTCAGCGGAGTGGAGCTGGCGCGCCGCCTGCGCGCCGACAGCCGCACGCGGAACATACCGATCATCATGTTGACGGCGCGCTGCGACGAGCGCGATAAGGTGATTGGGCTGGAATCCGGTGCGGACGATTACATTACCAAACCGTTTTCGCCGCGCGAGCTGATGGCTCGCATCCGCGCGGTGTTGCGCCGTCGCGCACCGCTGGCAAGCGATGAGACCATTCGTGTAGGCGGGCTGGAGCTGTCTCCGATTACGCATCGCGTCAAAGTGAAGGACGAGGCGATTGATCTGGGACCCACGGAGTTCAGGCTGCTGCATTTTTTGATGGCCAACCCGGAGCGGGTCTATAGCCGCCCGCAATTGTTGGACAATGTGTGGGGCGACCACGTGTTTGTGGAAGACCGCACGGTGGATGTCCATATCCGCCGCTTGCGCCAGGCGCTGGAGCCTTCCGGTTGCGACAGTCTGATTCAGACGGTGCGGGGTAGCGGCTACCGTTTTTCGTGCAGCTATTGATCCGGCCAAGTGAAGTTTGAAGCCCATTCGCACTGAGGTATCGAAGGGTAATGGGCTTCGATACTTCAGCCCGAACGGGAAGCTTCAACCTGAAAAACTTACTTGGCCACAGAGCACACAGAGATCACAGAGGGAAGGCAATAAGTTACTGGCAAACCGCATTTCACCCAAGGGGTGAAGGCACGCCAAGTGGTGAGTGCCGCAGTTTCTCTGTGTTCTCTGTGGCTTGAATTGCGGTTTTAAGGTTCAAACGTATTCGTGCCGGATCAATAGTTTTTTCGTTCCAGGTTGCAGTTGTGAGCGGGAGCGAACGGCGGTAGCCGTATCGTTACCAGCCATGATGCAATCCCCATAGTCTGACCGGACTATAAGCCGTATATCGAATTGCAATCCTTGTTGCTTATATTCCCAGATGCAGGCAGGCAAAACCGTTCCTGCCATAAGCCATATCAGGTATGCCCGGATCAATGTCGGCCATGGCCGGTAAAGGTGGGTGGGTTGGAGTGCGCCTGCAAGCATGAGCGACAGCTTCGAGCCGTCGCCGTCCAATCCCTATTCCGAAGGAGACATAATGTTTAAGAAAACCCGCATTGCAGTACTGGTCAGCAGCGCCCTGGCGATCATGGCCATGGACGCTTCGGCCGCCCAAGGGCCGAGCAGTTCCCAGAACAGCTACCTGATTGGCTCCAACGGCGCCAGCTTTACCTCCGTTCTGACTGCGGGCGATAGCGTCGGCGGCTACCAGATGTCCGGCATCCCGGACGGCCTGGGCGCCTACGACAACGGCGACGACACCTTCACCGTGCTGATGAACCACGAGATCCCCGGCACTTCCGGAGTGGCGCGCGCGCACGGCGGAACCGGCGCTTTTGTGTCCGAATGGGTCATCAACAAGAATACCTTGCAAGTGCAGTCCGGCGGCGACCTGATCAAAAATGTGTACGGCTGGAATAGCGCCACCCAGCAATCCAACACCGCAACCAGCACCGTGTCGTTCAGCCGTTTCTGTGCGGCGGATCTGGCCGCACCCTCGGCTTTCTACAATGCCGCCAGCGGCCTGGGCACTGCGGCGCGCCTGTTCCTGAACGGCGAAGAAGGCGGCGCAACCGGCTACGCCATGGCGCACGTCGCCACCGGCGCCGGCAAGGGCAACAGCTTTGTCCTCGGCAAGTTCAACACCGCCACCAACGGCTCCGGCGGCACCGCCGTCGGCGGGTGGGAAAATCTGTTGGCCAACCCATTCGCCCAGGATAAGACCGTGGTCATCGGTTCCAACGATGGCGGCACCGGTTTGATGAACAACACCCTGGCTGTTTATGTTGGCACCAAAACCGGCACCGGCACCGACGTTGACAAGGCCGGCCTGACCAACGGTGTGACCAAGTTCATCAACATCGCGGGTTTTGCCGACAGTAGCGGCGCAACCAACGATGAGTTGAATAACACCACGACCCGCACCACCGGCATCACATCCGGCACAGCTTTCACCTTGAGCGATACCGCCGCCACCACCTTCTCCCGCCCGGAAGATGGGGTCTGGACCAGCGCCAACGAGTTCTACTTTGTCACCACCGACCGGCTCGACAAGACCGACCTGACCGGCGGCACCCAGCAGGGCGGCAGCCGCCTGTGGCGCCTGACCTTCAACGACATCACCAACCCCGATGCGGGCGGCACCATAGACCTGGCGCTTGACACCGCCACCCTGCCCGGCGGTGTGGGCGTGGACAAGCCCAACATGCTCGACAATATCGGCTTGAGTTCCGATGGCAGCCTGATATTGCAGGAAGATGTGGGCAACGCCGAACACAACGGCAAAATCTGGCGGTTCGACAGGAACAATGGCAACCTGACGCTGCTTTCCAAGTTCGATCCGGCGCTGTTCGGCGATATCGTCGGCGGCAGTTTCGTCGCCGGGTCGCACACCAGGGACGAGGAGACCTCGGGCGTGATAGACATCACCGACATACTCGGTCGCAACGACGGCAAGCGCTACAGTCTGCTGGTGGCGCAGGATCATGCAACTGCGGCGAGCCTCGGCCTGGCCAACCCGGTGGCAATCTATGAGGGCGGCCAGTTGCTGGTCATGACCACCGCCCCGGTGCCCGAGCCATCCACCTACAGCATGGTAGGTGCCGGTGTGGGCCTGCTGGGTTTCCTAGCGGCGCGCCGTCGCAAGAACAAATAGTCTGTTTGGCCTGTCGTTGCCAGGGGGGCGTATTCTCTCCCCTGGCAGGGCAATTCATATACGCTGAAGAAGTGATCCAACCCGGAGAACAGGGGCGCGCGCCCCTGTTTCTTCGCCCCATAAAAACTGCCGGTCTCCTGCAATAAAAATGCAATACCCCGCGCCTACAATCGCCAGTCTTGCAAAGTGATAAGGCGAGTGGCGTGTTGTCAGCGGTATCCGGAAAATCTTGGTGCAGGGAATGTTTGCTGCCAACACCGTGCGGAGAAACGGGGTTCACCCTGCTCGAACTGCTGGTGGTCATGGTCATTATCGGCCTGCTGGCCGGTTACGTCGGCCCGAAATATTTTGCCCAGGTCGGGAAATCCGAGGTCAAAACTGCGCGCGCCCAGATCAATGCGCTGGAAAAGGCGCTGGATCAATACCGCCTCGACACCGGTCGCTATCCTTCCACCGAACAGGGTCTGGCGGCGCTCTTTGCCAAACCTTCCGGCGAAGCCCGCTGGGGTGGCCCCTATCTCCAGAAAGCCGTTCCGCTCGATCCCTGGGGGAAGCCCTACCAGTACAAATCGCCGGGGGAGCGCGGCGAGATTGATCTCTACTCTTTCGGCAAGGATGGACAGCCGGGCGGGGTGGACGAGATGGCCGACATCACCAACTGGTAATAGCTTATGGGCACCTCTAAAAATTCAGAGGTTCGGGATGCAGCGCAAGGCGCACGGAGCATAGCGACCGATGACATATCAGGTAGATAGGCGAGGGAGCGAGCACCGCGCAACGCCGCGATGCGCCCGAAGAATGGATTTATAGAGGTGGCCTCATGCTATACGAAGTCAGAGCCATGCGCGGCAGGGGGGTCGTCTCCCTGCGTCTCGAAGCTGCCAGCGAACAACTGGCCATCGGCCAAGCGCGGGCGCAGGGCTACGCCGTTTTTTCCGCCCGCTCGCTCGCCGGGAATTGGCTGGCGCGGCTTGCAGGGCGCAAGCGCTTTCCGCTGGTGCTGTTCAGCCAGGAGCTGCTTACGCTGATCGAAGCCGGCCTGAACCTTCTCGAGGCAATCGAGGCGCTGGCGGAAAAGGAGCAACGCCCGGAAGTCCGCGAAGTATTGCAGGGTGTGCTGCGCGCGCTGAACGAAGGCCTGACCGCATCGCTGGCAATGGAA
>VIKH01000115.1 GCA_008080515.1 Gallionellaceae bacterium
CGCCGGTTATTCTCCTTTCAGCGGCGCGCACTGATTGCAGGGCTGAAGCAACCTGAAAAAACCGGCGATTCCTGTAGGTAACCCGCTTGGCGTGCCTTTCAGGAATCGCGCCGCACCTGCGCAAACGCCAGATCCAGAATATCCGCAGCATCCCACCAGCGATCCGGCGCATTCAACATCACCAGCAGTACCCGAGCACCCGTGCGCTCCGCATATGCGACCAGGCACTTGCCAGCATTTGGCGTATAGCCGCTCTTGAGGCCGACCGCACCCGGATATCGCCCGATCAGCGCGTTCTTATTCGCGAGCAGGTAATGGCGCGCGCCGTCAGTCGTGGCAATCCGCGCCTCGCTTTTTGCAGCAAGCTCCATGACAGCCTTGCTTTTGAGCAGTTCGTTTGCCAGCACCGCGAGATCGCGCGCGGTCGAAAAATGGTTGCCCGCATCGTGGCCGCAGGCGTTGCCAAAGTGCGTGTCGCGCAAACCGAGTTGCTGCGCCCGGTGGTTCATGCGCCGCACAAAACTTTCATGGCTGCCCGCAACATGATCCGCCAGCGCATGGCAGGCGTCATTGGCCGAACCGATCAGCATGGCCGCCAGTAAATCTTCCGCGTGAAACCGCTCGCCGCCGCGCAGGCCGATGCGCGCCCCGCTTTCCTGCGCCGCCTTTTTTCCGACCAGCACCACCGCGCGCGGCTTGTAATCCTCCAGAACCAGCAATGCCGCCATCAGTTTGGTCAGGCTGGCGGGCGGCAAGCGCCGGTTTGATTCTTTCTCCCACAGCAGCGAGCCGTTGAGCTGCACCAGATAGGAAGCCGCCACCTGCGGAAACGGGTCTGGCTGCGCCTGCGCCATCTGGCAGACTAGCAGCAACAGCCCGAACAAATAGCGCATTAAAACTTGAATAGCCCCTTGAGCTTCTTGGCGCCTTCCAAAACCTGGTCTGCCGTTGGATTGCCGGTTATAGAGGACGACTTGGCATCCTGTTTTTCAGCTTCTGCATTGGCCTTCCTTGGGTCACTTGCCGAATCGCTGCCCGGCTCCTCCTCCACCAGCGCGCCACCCATGCACTCCTTCATTTTTTCGCCCGAAGTGTAGCCGCGCCCCTCGCACGCTTCGCGCTTGCGCGCCAGCTCCCGAAACGTCTTGGCTTCAGCCGGGCAGTTTGCTTCCAGAAAGGAGAGCGGGCCGCGCCGTGCGTTTTCCTTGCACAGGGTTTTTTTCATGCTGTCGAGGTTCACGTTGCAGGTCTTGATTATCGAAGACGTGCCCCCGGTTTTTTCCTGCTGCATCAGCATTTCAAAGGCCTGCGTGTCGCGGGGGACATCGTTGCGCACCGCCTTGCACAGCGCCTCCTGTTTGCCGGGGCATGCGGGCTTCGGGCCGATGTACATATGGGCCGAAGACATCCACCTGGAAGCGTTGAAACCCGAGGTATCACACAGTTTGCCCATCTGGGCTTGCGACTCTTTTTCATATGCCTGTGCCTTTTTCGTCATTTCCTCTGGGTCGCAACTGCCGCCAACCCGTTTGCCGCTGTAGCTGGTCTTCATGTCCATGTCCCGCCCTTCGGACTTGCCGCTCATATGCATGGTGCCGCGGTAGCTGTCGCGCTCGTGGGTGGATTCTCCATCCAGGTACATGGTGCCCTCTTTTTCGACGCACTTTCCTTTGAAGCTGACCTTGTTGCCGGACGTTTTTACATCCGAGATCTCGCAATTGCTGTTCTTGTCCTGCGTGCGCTGGGGATCCTTCTCGCCGCCCGGCGGCATGCACACCTTGACGGTAGTGGCAGGCATGGCAAACGGCATCCCCTGCATTTCCATCTTGGTGGTGATTTCCCAGTATTCGCCCTGTGCCGCATGGGCGCTGGCGAAAACAAATCCGGATAAAATAATGCCGCAGGCAAACAGCTTCTTCATAATTTCTCCCATTTCACGATAGAAACAGCATACGACCGGCTCATTGTTACTAAAACACTGCCTGCAAATTTCCCCCCAAACAGCAGGGCTGTCAATATGCTTGCGTCCGCTACCCCTGTCTGCGCTCCAGATTTTCCCAGCGCTCCATCAGTTGCAACAGCTCTTCCTCGATAGCCGCACTGCGCTCTTGCAGCTTCCGCGCGTGGACGGGATTGTCGCGGTACAGGCTGCCCGCACCCAAGGCAGCCGCAATTTCTTCCTGCTCGCGCTCCAGCCCGGTGACGCGCTCCGGAATCAGCTCCAGTTCCCGCGCCTCCTTGAAGCCGAGCTTGTCATTGCTTTTGCTCTTTGGTGCGGCCTCCGCCACTTGAAGCGCCGGTTTCGGCTTGGCCGCTACGCGTTCTGGCACCTGCTGCGCGGCCTGAAATTTCTTCGCGCGCACCCAGTCGTCATAGCCCCCGGCATATTCCACCAGCTCGCCCTTGCCCTCGAAGGCGATAACCTGAGTCACCACGTTATCGAGAAACGCGCGGTCGTGGCTGACCAGAAACAGCGTGCCACCGTAATCGGCGAGCAGGGTTTCGAGCAGTTCCAGGGTTTCCACGTCCAGATCGTTGGTTGGCTCGTCCAGCACCAACACGTTGGCCGGGCGGGTAAACAGCCGCGCCAGCAGTAGCCGGTTGCGTTCGCCGCCGGACAGGCTCTTCACCGGCGAGCGCGCGCGCTCCGGCGCAAACAGGAATTCGCCGAGATAGCCGATGACATGCTTGCGGGCGCCGCCGATCTCGACATAGTCCGAGCCTTGGCTGATGGTGTCGGCGAGCGTTGCCTCCTCGTTCAATTGCGAACGCAACTGATCGAAATACGCGACCGACAGCTTGGTGCCGAGTTTGACCTTGCCGCTATCCGGCTGCATCTCGCCGAGGATGATCTTGAGCAGGGTACTTTTCCCCGCACCGTTCGGCCCGAGCAGTCCGACCTTGTCGCCGCGCTGGATGCGGCAGGAAAAATCGGCGATCACCTGCTTGCCGCCGAACGCCTTGCCGACATGCGACAGTTCCGCCACCAGCTTCCCGGAGCGGTCGCCCGTATCGAGCGCCATCCCCACCTTACCTGCGCGCTCGCGCCGCGCAGCACGCTCGCGCCGCAACTGCTCCAGGCGGCGCACGCGGCCTTCGTTGCGGGTGCGCCGCGCCTCGACGCCCTTGCGTATCCACACCTCCTCCTGCGCCAGCACCTTGTCGAACTTGGCGTTGAGCACCGCTTCATCCTGCAACATCCGCTCCTTGACGCGCAGGTAGGCCGCAAAATTCCCCGGAAAACTGGCCAGTTTGCCGCGGTCCAGCTCGATGATGCGGGTGGCGACGTTATCCAGAAAGCGCCGGTCGTGCGTCACGAACAGCACGCTGCCGCGAAAATTGTTGAGCAGTCCTTCCAGCCACTCGATGGAAGAAAAATCCAGGTGGTTGGTGGGTTCGTCCAGCATCAGCACGTCAGGCTCGGCCACCAGCGCCTGCGCCAGCGCCACGCGCTTGCGCACACCGCCGGAAAGATCGCCCACGCGGCTGTCGGCATCCAGCCCCAGGCGCCCGATCACCGTCTCGATGCGCGCCTGCACCGCCCACCCGCCCTCGGCTTCGAGCCGGGTCTGCAACGGCTGCAACGCGGCGAGCAGCGCATCGTAGTCCGCGTCCGGCTCGGCAAGTTGGTGCGACAGATGGTGGTAATCGCCCAGCAATTGGCGCAGTTCGCCCAGCCCGCGCGCCACCTCGTCAAATACGGTCGCGTCGCTATCCAGCGGTGGCTCTTGGCTCACATAGCAAACCCGCAAACCGGGGGCGCGCCACACCGTTCCGTCGTCCAGCGCTGCCTGGCCTGCCAGCGCCTTCAGCATGCTGGACTTGCCGCCGCCGTTGCGCCCGATCAGGCCGACGCGCTCGCCCTCGTCGAGTTGGAAATCGGCATGATCCAACAATGCCACATGGCCGTAGGCAAGCGCAGCTTTATCGAGCGTGAGGTAAGGCATGAAGCGGATGATGCAACAAGGCGGGGGTTCTTGTCAGAATTTATCGAGCACGCCCCGTAGCTTTGTTCAAGCCCGATCTTGGCATCGTTAACGGGCCGGGCACTAGCGAAAAGGTCAATCCCAGCAAATTTCTGGACAACTTCATCTAATTTGCGGCAAAATGACTACATGAAAAATATCTTGGTTCTTCATGGCCCCAACCTGAACTTGCTTGGACAACGCGAACCCGATGTATATGGTCACGTCACTTTAAGCGAAATTAACGAGAAATTAAAGAAAATAGCTCATGCGGGCGGAGCAAACCTGCAACACTTTCAAAGCAACGCCGAGGCCGAGCTGGTGGAGCGCGTACAGCGGTCGCGCCAGGACGGTACCGACTTCATTATCATCAACCCGGCAGCATTTACCCATACCAGCGTTGCCATCCGCGATGCGCTGGCCGCAGTAGCCATCCCGTTTATCGAAGTACACATCTCCAACGTGTTTGCCCGCGAAGCGTTCCGCAAGGAATCTTATTTTTCGGATATTGCCGTCGGCGTGATCAGCGGCTTGGGCGTAACCGGCTACGAACTTGCGGTGCAATATGCGCTGCAACAACCAGACAGGAGCTAACATGGATTTACGCAAACTCAAGACCCTGATTGACCTGGTGGAAAGCTCCGGCATCGCCGAGCTGGAAATCAGCGAAGGCGAGGAGCGGGTGCGCATCACGCGCTCTCCCCTCATTTCCGCCCAGCAGCCTGTTTATGCCGTGCCGCAGCAGCAGGTCAACGTGCCCGCCGCGCAACCGCTCGCAGCGACCGCGCCAGCCGAACCGGCTCAACCGGAGGGCCACGCGGTGAAATCACCCATGGTCGGCAGTTTCTACCGCTGCCCTTCCCCCGGCGCAAAGTCGTTTGTCGAAGTCGGTCAAAGCGTGAGTGTCGGCGACACCCTGTGCATCATCGAGGCCATGAAGCTGCTGAACGAGATCGAGGCCGACAAGGCCGGAACCGTCAAAGCCATCCTTGTTGAAAATGGGCAGGCCGTAGAATACGGCCAGCTTTTGTTCATCATCGGGTAACCGGAAAATGTTAAGCCGCAAAGCGGCGGCCATAGCCAAAATGGGCAGGCCGTAGAATACGGCCAGCCTTTGTTTATCATCGGGTAACCGGGAAATGTTCATGAACTTGCCCATTTCGGCGGAGGCTAACGTGAGCGAAGCGAAGGTTAAGCCGCAAAGCGGCGGCCACAGCCAAAATGGGCAGGCCGTAGAATACGGCAACCTCTTGTTTATTATTGGATAGCGGCTAGCACCGCCGATCACTTGGCCCGCCATGTTTGAAAAAAAACCACAGCCCGAACCAAGCAGAGACAAGGCGCAAGTTGGCCTGTTAAAGCGCGGGATCATGCGCGCCACAGCCAAGCCGGAACCCGTCATCATGTTTGAAAAAATCCTTATCGCCAACCGGGGTGAAATCGCCCTGCGTATCCAGCGCGCCTGCCGCGAAATGGGCATCAAAACCGTCGCTGTTCATTCCGAAGCCGACGCGGAAGCAAAATACGTCAGGCTGGCCGATGAATCGGTGTGCATTGGCCCCGCCCCTTCGTCGCAAAGCTATCTGAATATCCCCGCCATTATCAGCGCGGCGGAAGTGACCGACGCACAGGCCATCCACCCCGGCTATGGTTTTCTCTCGGAAAATGCCGATTTTGCCGAGCGCGTGGAAAAGAGCGGGTTTGTCTTTATCGGGCCGCGCCCCGAAACCATACGTATGATGGGCGACAAGGTTTCCGCCAAAATCGCCATGAAAAAGGCGGGTGTGCCCTGCGTTCCCGGCGTGGATGGCGCGCTGCCGGAAAATGCGACCGAGATCATCAAGATCGCGCGCAGCATCGGCTATCCCGTCATCATCAAGGCGGCAGGCGGCGGCGGCGGGCGCGGCATGCGCGTGGTGCATACCGAAGCCGCGCTGCTTAACGCCGTGGCCATGACGCGCAGCGAAGCGCAGAGCGCCTTCGGCAACCCCACGGTGTACATGGAAAAATTTCTTGAAGATCCGCGCCACATCGAGTTTCAGGTGCTCGCCGATTCCCACGGTAACGCCGTGCATCTGGGCGAGCGCGATTGTTCGATGCAGCGCCGCCACCAGAAAATCATCGAGGAAACGCCCGCTCCCCTGCTCAATAGCCGCTTGCGCGACAAGATCGGCGAACGCTGCGCGGAAGCCTGCCGCAAAATCGGCTATCGCGGGGCAGGCACTTTCGAATTCCTGTACGAAAAGGGAGAGTTCTATTTCATCGAGATGAACACGCGCGTGCAGGTGGAGCATCCGGTCACCGAAACCATCACCGGGATAGACATCGTGCAGCAGCAAATCCGCATTGCGGCGGGTGAAAAACTTACCTTGAAGCAAAAAGAAATCACGTTCAAGGGGCACGCCATCGAGTGCCGCATCAACGCCGAGCACCCCTACAAATTCACCCCCTCGCCCGGGCGTATCACCACCTGGCATCCTCCGGGCGGGCCGGGCATCCGGGTGGACTCGCACGTTTACGCCAATTATCTGGTGCCGCCCCATTACGATTCCATGATCGGCAAGATCATCGCCAGCGGCGACACCCGCGAGCAGGCCATGGCGCGCATGCGCACCGCCTTGTCGGAAATGGCGGTGGAAGGGATAGAAACCAACATCCCGCTGCATCAGGAACTCATGCAGGACGCCGCTTTCATACGGGGCGGCACCAGCATCCACTACCTGGAAGACAAGCTGGCCGAACGCACCAAGGGCAAGTAATCTCGTGCCCTGGTTGAGGCTGGTAGCCACCGTCCCCCCGCAGCAGGCGGAAAACTTGAGCGAAGCCTTGCTGGAGCTAGGCGCGCTGTCGGTGGACCTGCATGACGCCGATGCCGACACTCCCGCCGAGCAAGCCATATTCGGCGAACCCGGCGAACCCGGAGCGCAACTCTGGTCGCACAATCGCGTCACCGCCCTGTTTGCCGAAGACGCGCCGGTCAAGGACATCATGCTGCAAGCGTCGCACGCTATCGGCCTGGAACAACCGCCCGCCTGGCGCACCGAAACTCTGGAAGATAACGACTGGGTGCGGCTGACCCAGGCGCAGTTCGAGCCTATCCGCATCTCGCAACGGCTGTGGATCGTGCCGACCTGGCACACCCCGTCCGACCCCGGTGCCCTCAATATCACGCTCGACCCCGGCCTGGCCTTCGGCACCGGCAGCCACCCCACCACCCGTCTGTGCCTGCGCTGGCTGGACGCCAACATCCGGGGCGGCGAAAGCGTGCTGGATTACGGCTGCGGCTCGGGCATCCTCGCCATCGCCGCACTCAAGCTGGGTGCGGCCAGCGCGGCAGGAGTGGACGTGGATGCGCAGGCGGTGCAGTCCAGCCGCGACAACGCCGCAGCCAATCGGGTGGCCGCACATTTCTTCCTGCCGGATGATGCCCCCCGACAGCAGGCCGACATCGTCGTCGCCAACATCCTTACCAATCCGCTCAAACTGCTCGCCCCGCTGCTCGCCAGCTCCGCGCGACCGGGAGGCCGGATCGTGCTGTCCGGCATACTGGAGGAGCAGGCGGATGATGTGGCGAACCTCTACGCGCAATGGTTTGACCTTGCCCCCGCCATCGTGGAAGATGGTTGGGCATGTTTGTCCGGCATAAAACGATGACTGCCATTACCCGATGCCCCCAATGCGGCACCCGCTTCAAGGCGACGCAAGAACAGCTTGACGCGCGCGGGGGCATGGTGCGCTGCGGGCGCTGCCAGGCAGTATTCGACGCGACCGAGCACCTGTGCGACAGCGACAGCCCACAACTCAACCTGCCGATCATGCTGGAAGAACAGCGGCAAGAACCGCCTGTGCCACCCGAGACCCCGGCACCCCAGCCTTCCCCGGTGACCGATGGCGCGGGGGAAGCCGACGCAACGGACACGCTGGCGCAGCAAGTCCAAGTCACGGAAGAGCCGCCCCAACCCGCCAACAAGCCTGTGGGCAAGAAACCCGCATGGCCGTGGGTCGCGGGCAGCCTGCTACTGGTGGTGCTGCTGCTGGCGCAAGCCGCCTATTTCTTCCGCGTTGACCTGGCCGCGCGCCTGCCCGGCCTCAAGCCCGCGTTACAGACTTATTGCAAGCTGCTCCAGTGCAGTATTCCGCTACCGCAAATCGCAGACCTGATGAGCATCGAATCATCTGAAATGGAAGCCGACCCGTCGCAGGGTAACGCCATCACGCTCAACGCGAACCTGCGCAACCGCGCGCCCTACGCGCAGGCCTACCCCAGCCTCGAACTGACGCTGACCGACACGCAGGACCAGGCGCTGGCGCGCCGCAGCTTCCGTCCGGCGGAATACCTCAAGTCCGGAGATGACGAAGCCTCGGGACTGGCGCCAAACCGCGAAGTCAGCGTCAAACTGCACCTCGACACTACCGACCTGAAACCGACCGGCTACCGCCTGTTCCTGTTTTATCCGCAGCCTTAACTATCACAGCGTTAATAGAAATAATTGGCTGTGACAGCTACTGGCGGGTTCAGGCGAAATTGAGTAATGTATTCAAATGCGCGTAAATAACAGGTCGAATAAAAGATGAAATACTTTAATGATCTGGCGGATTTCAGCATTGGTGAAATCAAGGAACTGGTTGCGCTTGCCCGCAGGTTGGATGACAAACCCGAACCGCGTGTACTCGAAGGCAAAGTGCTGTCGCTACTATTCTTGAGCCCATCTTTGCGGACGTTGATCTCGTTCCAATCGGCGATGGCGCGGCTGGGCGGCTCCACCTGTGTTATTTCTCCGGAGATGTCAATTCACGGCCTCGAGTCCCGTTCCGGTATCGTCATGGACGGTGTTGCAGCCGAGCACATCCGCGAGGCGATTCCGGTAATCGCATCCTACGGCGACGCCATCGGAATACGCGCGTTTGCAAAAAGGGAAAATCTCGATGATGACCTCAACGACCGCGAGTTTCGCGAATTAATCTCACTGGTTGACAAGCCATACATCAACATGGAATCGGCGATCAACCACCCCTGCCAAAGCCTCGCCGACTGGAAAACTCTGGACGATCTGGGAATACCGGCCAGCGGTGGAAAACTCGTACTGTCCTGGACCTGGCACCCGAGCCCACTGCCGTTCGCAGTGCCAGCGGCAACGCTGCACATGGCCGCGCTGCGCGGAATGGATGTGACGGTATTAAGGCCAGAGGGCTTTGCGCTGCCGGATGCCATCATGAACAAGGCGCGTCAAGCAGCAACCTTAAGTGGTGGCTCGGTAACTGAAACCAATGACTGTTCCAGCGCGATGCAGGGCAGCCAGGTTATTTACGCCAACTCCTGGGCATCTGCGCGTCATTATGGCGACAAGCGTGCCGAAGACCAGATCAAGCCCAAGCTGGGGGAATGGTGTGTAGACGAAACATGGTTCGGGAATGCGGCCAGCGACTGCCGCTTCATGCACTGCATGCCGGTACGCAGAGGCGTCTCCGTCACGGATCGCATACTCGACGGGCCGCGCAGCGCCATCATCGCCGAAGCGCGCAACCGCATGTTGGTGCAGATGGCCCTGTTGCACCGGATGTTATCGGGTTCGTAGCGCGCGCCCGGTTCCGATTGGCAGTTACCGGCCATAATGGGAACCGCCTCTGAAATCTCCGGTGGCCGGCAGATTCTTGTTGAGCATTATCCGCAAAACCCCTGATGGCCGCTTCCTGGCAAACTAATGCAGGAATGGAAACAGTGAACCCGTCGTGGCAGTCGGTGTGATCACTGGTTGTCGGCCAGAGCGGTCGCTTGCTTATTGATCCGGCATATAAACAGTATCAATTTCGTCATTCCGGGCTTGACCCGGAATCCAGCGATAACAACATCGGCGCGCTTTGCGCGCCACTGGATCCCCGCCTTCACCCGCAAGGGGTACGCCGTGGTTGTAAGGAACTGATAACAAAGTCAGGCAATCCGTTTCCAGCCAGAGGCCGGACGGAATTGACACAGCCCCAACAACACACTGATCTGATTTTGTCACCAGCGAATGACTGCTTTTTAGGTTCGCCGGGCAAGCGCTTGTGGCAATAACGGATTTTCAAAACCCATTACACTTGCGCAGCATAAACACTCTGTCCTTCGCCTTGATAGCTCTGGTACACATGCTCAAATACTGCTGAGCATTTAGCCTCGTAGAGTTCCTTGGTGTAAGCGCGCGGCAATCCTGCATCCAGTGCATTTTCAATTTCGATTCTCAAGCGGGCGCGGGTGGAAATCTTTTGCCGCCATCCCAGCACCAGCAACCCATGTAATTTTTCCAGCAACTGATGCGCAACCTTCTTCACCTCTTCCCGTTCCTCGGTTGTCAGTTCCGGCGCAGGGCGGGTGAGGATATCGAAGATGGACAGTTCTTCTTCGGATAAATGCTCACGCACATGGCGGGTCTGCTCGTCAGTCAATATCAGTGACAACGCCAGCAGTTCCTTGAAAATTTCCTCTATATTCCGGCTGCCCGAGTTGTAGCCTTCGATCAGCTCCTGAAACTTCAGCAAATAGTCTGCACGGGTCGGGTTGAGGCGCACCATGTGCTCCAGTTGCGCGCGTACCGCCGCCTTCAACCGTTCGACATCCGTATTCGTCGGTTTCTTCTTTTCAAAACGTTTGCGCAGCGCCTCGAAATTGATTTTGGATAAATCAATGTGCCCGTAGCCTTCCGTCCTTTGGCGAATCTTGAACGGCTCAGCAGCGATAGACTCATCCAGCAAGTTCTGTATGCCCTGCATGACGTGCGAAATATCCGGCGGCTCGCTCACGTTGCGGATGCACGCGGCGATTGCGGCCAGACATCCGCAGCGTTGCGCAAACTCGACCGCTACAGGGTCGGGTTTCACCGCGCGATACAAGCTGCTGACCAATGCTTCCAGCGCGAGAAAGTCGCGCTTGATTGTCTCCGGTGCCATCAGGCGGTCGGCTGCGGTTTGAATCGCACCGGCCTGCGCAAAATTGGCCGTCGGCATGTTCTCGATTTCCGCCAAGGCGATGCCATGCTCCAGGCAATACACATTCGCGTCATTCACGGCATAGCGCAGTTCATCCGCCAATGCCTTCTTGTCGCGCACCGGCATCGCGCCGCCCGCGCCCTTGCCGTAGATCGCCAGCGCCTTCTCCAGCGAGGCGAACACGTTGGCATAGTCCACGATCAAGCCGCTCTGCTTGCCGGGGTACACGCGGTTGGCGCGGGCGATGGTTTGCATCAGGGTGTGGTTGCGCATCGGCTTGTCGAGATACACGGTCGAGCAATTCGGCGCATCGAAGCCGGTCAGCCACATCGCGCAGACGAACACCAGCCGCAGCGGATCGTTGGGATCCTTGAATTTCTCGTCCAGCTTTTCGTCGTTGATGCGCTTGCGGTGCGGCACGATGTCGATGCCCAGCTTCGCCATCTGTTCGATTTCGTTCTGCCCCGCCGACACCACGACGGCCATGTCAATATCGGCTCCCTCTCCTTCCGGGGGAGCAACCGTGTTCTGAGTCAAGCGTTTTTCAGGTTCCACGGGGTATTGTTTTTCAACA
>VIKH01000116.1 GCA_008080515.1 Gallionellaceae bacterium
TCAACAAAGGCAGCCGGGACGGCTTGGAAAACGGGCATGTGCTGGCGCTGACCCGCAAGGGCGAAACGCTGAAGGAAAAAGATAAAACGCTCACTCTTCCGGATATGCGTTACGGCCTGACCTTCGTCTTCCGCACCTTTGACAAAGTGTCATATGCGCTGGTGATGCAAACCCGCTTGCCGGTGGCGTTGCACGATAGCGCGCTAACTCCCTGAACAGCGCCCGCATCCGCAGATGGACGCAGACCTGGCGTCGTGGCTTGCCTTAAGCCAGGTTTCCGGCCTGGGCAACGAAGGCGCGCGCCACCTGTTGCTGGCCTTTGGTAGCCCAATCCAGATTTTCGCCACGCCGGCACATACCCTGAAACAGGTAGTGCAGCCCGCCGTGGCGGAGGCGATCGCGCAAAGGTGTGATGAAGCGTTCCTGGCGCCCGTTGCCGCCTGGCTCGAGGATCCGCTGAACAGCATCATCACGCTGGGCGACCCCGGCTACCCGCAAGCTCTGCTCAATATCCCCGACCCGCCCCTGCTACTGTACCTGAAAGGCCGCCGCGACCTGCTCGACCGGCCAGCGCTGGCCATCGTCGGCAGCCGCAACGCCACCGCGCAGGGCTCGAGCAACGCGGAAGCATTTGCGCGGGCGGCCAGCGTAGCGGGATTATGCGTGGTCAGCGGCATGGCGCATGGCATAGACGCGGCGGCGCATCGTGGCGGGCTGGAAGGGCAAGGATCCAGCATAGGCGTGGTCGGCACTGGGCTGGACAAAATTTATCCCGCCGCCAACCGCGAATTGGCGCACCGGCTCGCGCAACACGGCGCGCTGCTCTCGGAATTCCCGTTGGGTACGCCGCCGCTTGCGGCCAATTTCCCGCGCCGCAACCGCATTATCAGCGGCTTGAGCCTGGGCTGCCTGGTGGTCGAAGCCTCGCTGCAAAGCGGCTCGCTGATTACCGCCCGCATGGCGCTGGAACAGGGGCGCGAAGTGTTCGCCATTCCCGGCTCCATCCACTCCCCCCAGTCAAAGGGTTGCCACCACTTGATCAAACAGGGGGCGAAACTGGTGGAAAGCGCACAGGACATCCTGGAAGAATTGGGCCATTTCGCCGCCCGCTCTCCCGCGCCGGATAAGGCGCAGGAAACCCATCCGCTGTTCGAGCACCTGGGCTTTGACCCGGTGGGTTTGGACAGTTTGAGCCAGCGCAGCGGCTTGACGATTGAGGCGCTATCCGCCATCCTGTTACAACTGGAGCTGGAAGGTTGCGTTGCCACCTTGCCTGGCGGGTTTTACCAGCGCGTGGCTTAATGACTTGACGGAGCACCATGTTTGACATTCTGATGTTTTTATTTGAAAGCTACTTTAATGCCGGCAGTTATCCGAACCACGACAAACTTTCCCTCAAATTGAGCGCTGCCGGATTTGAAAACGAGGAAATCCATCGCGCGCTGGATTGGCTGACCGGCCTGAAACAATTGAACCGGGACGACTACCCGGCCACCATCAACGACAGCGGCAGCCGTTGCTACTCCGACATCGAAATTGATCGCATCGGCCTGGAAGCGCGCCGGTTCCTGCTGTTTTGGGAACAAAGCAAGATGATTACCCCGGTAGAGCGCGAGATGATCCTGGACCGTGCCGTGGCGTTGGGCCGCAACAATCTGACTCTGGATAAAGTCAAACTTATCGCGCTGATGGTGCTGTGGAACCAGAGCGATGATCTGGATCCCATGATAATCGAAGAACTGATCACCCCGGTTGAACCCGGTCGTTTCCATTAACCTGGCTGGTACATTGCCAAATGGCGCTTAATCTGCTGATCGTCGAATCCCCGGCCAAGGCCACCACCCTGAAAAAATATCTGGGCAAGGACTTCGAAGTCCTTGCCTCCTACGGCCACGTGCGCGATCTGGTTCCCAAATCGGGGGCAATCGACACTGAAAACGGCTATGCCATGCAGTACGAAACCATCGCACGCAACAGCAAGCACGTGGATGCCATCGCCAAGGCCGCCGCCGACGCGGAGCACATCTACCTGGCACCCGACCCGGACCGCGAAGGTGAAGCCATCGCCTGGCACATCGCCGAATTGCTGAAAAACAAGCGCGGCCTTAAAAAGAAATCCTTGCAGCGCGTGGTTTTCTACGAAATCACCCAATCGGCAGTGCGCGATGCGGTCGCGCACCCGCGCGAAATTTCCATCCCGCTGGTCAACGCGCAACAGGCGCGACGCGCGCTGGATTATCTGGTGGGCTTCAACCTGTCGCCGCTGCTGTGGCGAAAAATCCGCCCAGGCCTGTCGGCGGGCCGCGTGCAAAGCCCTGCCCTGCGCCTGATCGTGGAGCGCGAGTTGGAAATCGAGGCGTTCCGCACGCAGGAATACTGGACCGTGCATCTGGACAGCCAGAAAAACGGGGTGCCATTCGGCGCCAAACTGTTCCAGTACCAAGGCAAGAAGCTGGAACAGTTGAGCATCGGCAGCGAAGCGGAGTACGAAAAGATTCTCGCCAGGCTCGGCGACGCCAAGCTGCCGCCCAAAGTGGTGCGCGTGGAAAAAAAGGCCAAGCAGCGTTATGCAGCGGCCCCCTTCACCACCTCCACTTTGCAACAGGAAGCAGTACGCAAACTCGGCATGTCGGCCGACCGCACCATGCGCATCGCCCAGCAGCTTTACGAGGGCATGGACATCGGCGGCCAGACCGTGGGCCTGATCACCTACATGCGCACCGACTCGGTCGCGCTGGCCAAAGAAGCGGTGCAGGAAATCCGCGATTACATCGCGGAGCAGTTTTCTTCCGAATACCTGCCGAAATCCTCCCCTCTTTACAAGAGCAAAACCAAAAACGCGCAGGAATCACACGAAGCGATACGCCCCACCTCCATCGCGCGCACCCCGGAAAGCGTGCGCGGGCATCTCACCGCGGATCAGGCGCGCCTGTACGAAATGATCTGGAAGCGGGCGCTGGCATGCCAGATGGCTCCCGCGCGCTTCGATACGGTCAGCCTGGATATCCGTCTCGGCGGCGACGACACGCTGTTCCGCACCAGCGGCCAGACGCTGGTGTTTCCCGGCTTCATTGCCGTGTATCAGGAAGGCAGCGACGACAGCGAAGAGGAAGAAGGCGGCAAGCTGCCGCCGCTGGCCGAAGGAGAAGTCATCCCGCTGGACAAGCTCTACGGGGAACAGCATTTTACCCAACCGCCGCCGCGCTACTCCGAGGCCAGCCTGGTGAAAACTCTGGAAGAGCACGGCATCGGGCGCCCTTCCACCTACGCCAGCATCATTTCTACGCTGCAAGCGCGCGAATATGCGGTGCTGGACAAGAAGCGCTTTCACCCCACCGACGTGGGCCGGGTCGTGAACCGATTTCTCACCGACCATTTCACACGCTACGTGGATTACGGCTTTACCGCGCAAATGGAAGATGAGCTAGATGAGATTTCCGAGGGCAAGCGCGACTGGATCCCGGTGCTGGACGAATTCTGGCGGCCCTTCGATGCGCTGGTAAAAGAGAAAAAAAATATCGAGCGCAAGGATGTCACCCAGGAATTGCTCGACGAAGCCTGCCCCAAATGCGGCAAACCGCTCGCCAGCCGTTTGGGCAAGCGCGGGCGCTTCGTCGGCTGCACCGGCTACCCCGAGTGCGATTACACGCGCAACCTCAATGGCGAGGTTGATGCCGGGGAAGCGCGCAAGGAGCTGGGCAGGGATCCGGTCAGCGGCCTGCCGGTGTTGCTACTGCGCGGGCCTTACGGCTACTACGTGCAGCTCGGCGAAGCGGAAGCGGGCAGCAAAACCAAACCGAAGCGCATCTCCTGGCCCAAAGAGCTGCCGCCGGAAAACGCGGATCTCGCCACCGCCGCCCAGTTGCTGCAACTGCCCAAGGAATTGGGCGCTCACCCGGAATCCGGCAAAAAGGTCATCGTCAACATCGGGCGGTTTGGCCCCTACATCGGCCATGACGGGAAATTCAAGTCCATCCCCAAAGGCGATAGCGTTTTCACCTTGCAACTGGAACGCGCGGTGGAACTGCTGGCCCAGGCAAAAGATTCCAACACCGTGTTGCGCGAACTGGGCGCCCACCCCGCCGACCAGAAACCGGTGGAAGTCTGCAATGGCCGCTACGGCCCTTATGTGCGCCACGGCAAAATCAACGCCACCTTGCCCAAGGATGTCACACCGGAACAGGTGACTCTGGAAGAAGGGCTGGAACTGCTGGCCGCACGCGCGGCAAAAGGCCCGGCAACCAAGAAGGTTGCAACCAGAAAAGCCGCAACCAAGAAAGCCACGCCAAAAAAGGAAGCAGCCAAAAAACCTGTTGCCAGGAAGTCAGTCGGTAAGAAACCTGTCGCGGCAAAACCTGCCGAGAAAAAACCTGCCATTAAAAAACCCCGCACGCCAAAAGCTGGCTGAAGCTGCCCGGCTTTCTGGTTTGCACCAAACTTCGTTAAAATAGCGGGTGAGCAAACCAGCTTGCTCGAACCCAATTTATTTTTCTTCTGAATCCATATCACTCCATGATGCCAACTCTGCTAAACAGATATTCCGCCACTTCCCTGCTGGCTTTAACCCTGCTTTCCGGCTGCGACAAGCTGGTTCCGGTTTACGTGTTCGACCTGACCCGCCTCGCCGCCGACGGCAGCGATTACAAGGGCAACAACAACTTTCAGGAACAGCCTTGGCCGTGCGTGCGAGACAACAAATCCGGCCTGATGTGGGAAGTCAAAACATCGGCTCCCGGCTTGCACGCAGCCACCAACACTTACACCTGGTTCAGCAAAGATAGCGCTACCAACGGCGGCTGGGATGGAAAGCAGAACGGCGGTATATGCACCGGCAGCAGATGCGACACCGAAGCTTTCATCGAAGCGGTCAACGCGGAACGCCTGTGCGGATATAACGATTGGCGCCTGCCCAACAGAGTAGATTTGAGCTCGATCATAGACGTGTCCGTGCGCATGCCTGGGCCCACGCTGGC
>VIKH01000117.1 GCA_008080515.1 Gallionellaceae bacterium
ACTCCCGCAAAACAGAAAGCCCAACCCCGAGTTGGGCTTTCTGCTTTGCGGGATCGATTGCTGACTTGCTTGAGGTTCTGACAGCGCGTGACACAGGCTCCCTTCGACTTGCTCAGGACAGGCTTGTTGCGGCGAAGGTCAACATGAGCGCAGCGAATGTTAAGCCCCAACGCGACGGCCGGAAGCAAAGTAGGTCACCCCTGCGGTAAACTCAAGGCAGGCGCCAGACCCCAAAAAATAAAAAAAGCCCAGCTCTGCGTTGGGCTTTTGCTTTACCTACTTCAACCTCCTGATATTCGCCCCCAACTGCGACAGCTTGGCCTCGATATGCTCATACCCGCGATCCAGGTGGTAGATGCGGTCTATCACGGTTTCGCCTTGCGCCACCAACCCGGCGATCACCAGGCAAGCGGAAGCGCGCAAGTCTGTGGCCATCACGGCGGCGCCCTCCAAGTGATCTACCCCCCGCACCACGCTGGTGTTGCCTTCGACTTCGATCTGCGCGCCGAGGCGGCGCAGTTCCTGCACGTGCATGAAGCGGTTTTCGAAGATGGTTTCCACCACCATGGCGCTGCCGTTCGCGATACAGTTGAGCGCCATGAACTGCGCCTGCATGTCGGTGGGGAAAGCGGGGTACGGCGCAGTGCGCACGTTCACCGATTTCGGGCGCCCATTCATTTCCAGATGGATACGGTCGCCGCTGGCGCTGATTTTCGCGCCAGCTTCACCCAGTTTTTCCAGCACGGTTTCCAGAATATCGGCGCGCGTATCGGTCAACGTGATGCTGCCGCCGGTCGCTGCTGCCGTCACCAGAAACGTGCCGCTTTCGATGCGATCCGGCATGATGCGGTGTGCCGCTCCGTGCAGTTCATCCACGCCGGTAACGGTGATGGTATCGGTGCCGTCGCCGGAGATTTTCGCGCCCATCGCGCGCAGGCAGTGCGCCAGGTCCACCACTTCCGGTTCGCGCGCCGCATTTTCCAGCACCGTCACGCCGTCCGCCAGCGCCGCCGCCATTATCAGGTTTTCGGTGCCGGTCACGCTGACAATGTCGAAGAATATGCGCGCGCCTTTCAGTCTTTTCGCCTGCGCATGGATGTAGCCGTGTTCGATGGAAATAGTGGCGCCCATTGCCTGCAGGCCTTTGATGTGCAAGTCCACCGGGCGCGAACCGATGGCGCAGCCGCCGGGCAGGGACACGCGCGCCTCGCCGAAGCGCGCCACCAGCGGTCCCAGCACCAGCACCGAGGCGCGCATGGTTTTCACCATGTCGTAAGGCGCTTCCGGCTTGTCCACCTGCCCGCCGTACAAGGCCATTTCACCGCCCCGCACGCAGGCCTTCACGCCCATCTGCTCCAGCAATTTGCGCATGGTGGAGACATCGTGCAGCTCCGGCACGTTGCTCAACTGGAGAGTGTCGGCAGTCAGCAGGCCGGCGCACATGATGGGCAAGGCCGCGTTCTTCGCGCCGGAAATGCGCACTTCACCGTGCAGCGGAGTGCCGCCCTGTATGGCTAGTTTTTGCATAAGATCAGTCGTTAGTAGGTAGACGTTAGTCGTCAGTTGTTGGCAGGGAGTGGTGTAACTAACGACTAACGACTGTTTTTACTTGTGCCTGCTTTCCCATTCTTGAGGCGTGAAAGTCTTGATGGACAGTGCGTGAACTTCTTCGCGCATGCGCTCCCCCAAGGTTTGATAGACGCGCTGGTGGCGCTGCACGCGGCTCATGCCGGCAAACTCCCCGCTCACCACTACGGCTTCAAAATGCCTGCCGTCGCCATCCACATTGAGGTGGGTAGTGCTCATGCCCTGTCCGATGTTATGTTCGATGCTCTCCGGTGTAACCATGGTTTTTCCTCACAAACGCAATTTATATCCCGACCGCAATAACGCCAGCGTGAACGCAGCCAGCACCAGAAAACAACCGCTCACCACCACCAGGCTGATCCAAGGCGAGATGTCGGAGCTCCCGAAAAACCCGTAGCGGAAGCCGTCTATCATATAAAAAAACGGGTTGAAGTGCGACAAAACCTGCCAGAAAGCGGGCAAAGAATGGATGGAGTAGAACACGCCCGACAAGAAGGTCAGCGGCAGGATGATGAAATTCTGGAACCCCGCGAGCTGGTCAAACTTTTCCGACCAGATTCCCGCCACCACGCCCAGTGAGCCCAGCAGCGCGCTGCCCAGCACCGCGAACAGCAATGCCCACAGCGGAAACTGCAACGGTGGCCAGGCAAACCACAATGCGGCCAGATAGACGCCGGCCCCCACCACCAAGCCGCGCACCACCGAGGCCAGCACGTAAGCCAGAAAGAATTCCCAATAGGCGAGCGGCGCCAGTAGCACGAATACGATATTGCCGGTGATCTTGGACTGGATCAGGCTGGACGAGCTGTTGGCGAAGGCGTTCTGCAACACCGACATCATCACCAGGCCGGGGATCAGGAAGGCGGTGTAACGCACCCCCGGATACACCTCGACATGCTGTTCCAGCAGGTGCGAGAAGATCAGCAGATAAAGCAGCGCGGTGAGCACCGGTGACAGCACGGTCTGGAATGCCACCTTCTGCACGCGCAGCAGTTCTTTGTGAAACAGCGTATAAAAACTCAGCATGGCCTAGTATCGCAAACCAGAAATAACGAAACATGAGACGGCGTCTTTTTCCGCCATGCCGCGTTGCAACCCCTTGCCGTATACCCCATACGGCTGCGGGTTTGTGCCTTGCCTAGCAAAAAAACCATCCGTTTCATTTGCTCCCCTACTTCTGGTTTGCGACACTAGTCAATTTGTATGTTTGCCCACCGCGCGCAGAAACACCTCTTCCAGATCGGGCTGCTGCACGCTCATTTCCTGCACGCCCAATCCGGCCTCGCGCAATTGTGCCAGCACCGTCTCCAGCGCCGTGTATGACGGCAGCGCCAGCAGGTATTCGTCGCCATCGCGCTCCACCCTTTGCGCCGCCAGCGTGACGGGAGGTTCGCCGGACAAGCGCAGCCGCACCCGGCACCCGGAGGCGCTGTCGAGCAAGTTCCGCGTGCTGTCCAGCGAGGACGGTATGGCCGTCGAGGTTGAGGCGCCGGATAAAGCGCCATAAGCTCCGGCGCAATTCCACGTCCACTCCGGCGGTGGGTTCGTCCAGCACGATGACTGGCGGTTTGTGTACCAGCGCCTGTGCCACCAGCACGCGGCGCTTCATACCGCCGGACAACCGGCGCATGTTGGTGTCGGCCTTGTCGCTCAAATCCAGATGGTGCATCACCTCGTCTATCCACGCTTCGTTGTGCTTCACCCCAAAATAGCCGGACTGGAAACGCAGTGTCTCGCGCACGTTGAAAAAAGGGTCGAACACCAGTTCCTGCGGTACTACGCCCATCAGGCGGCGGCTGTCGCGGTATTGCCTGACAACGTCGTAACCCATCACGGAAACCCGCCCGGTATCCGGTTTCGACAGGCCGGACAGCAGGTTGATCAGCGTGGTTTTTCCCGCGCCATTGGGGCCGAGCAGGCCGAAGAATTCGCCCTGCTCGATGCGCAAATCCACATTATCCAGAGCGCAAAGTTTGCCGTAGTGCTTGCGCACCCCGAGAACGTCAACAGCGGGAAACATGCGAGAGATGCGAATCAGCGCTGCGCGGTGCCGGTACCGCGTAGCGGCAATGATTCAGCAACGCCGTAGAGGTGGGCGAGGCTCAGCAGATTGTCCGGGATATTGGAGAAAGTCAGGCCGATTCCGTTGTGCCGCGCTTCGCGCAACCACGCAAGCATCAGGCTGACGGCGGCAGAATCCACCGCCTCAACCCCGGACATGTCCACCACCAGAGCGGCCTGCCCGTTTGGCTGCAAACCGCTTTTGAACAAGGCGGTTGCCGTCTCCATGGTCAATCGCCCCGATACGTGTACCTGGTCGCCCTCGCGGCGGATCATTTGGATTCGGCCTTGCGCAACGGTGCAGTGGAGGCCGCCTGGTTTTTTTCAAGCAGAGTCTTGATCAGCCCGTCTATACCGGATTGCTGGATCTGATCGGAAAAGGTGCTGCGGTAGTTGCTGACCAAGCTCACGCCTTCGATCGTCAAATCAAATGCCTTCCAGCCATCGGCGGTTTTTTCCATATCGTAGTTCACCGGGATATCCGGTTCTCCCGGCTTCAGGATCAGCGTCTTGACCGTCACCTCGGTGGCGTTCGCGGCCATTTTGAACGGTTTGACTTCCACGGTCTGGTCGCGGTACACGGTGAACGCCTTGGTGTAGGTGCGAACCAGCAGGTTGCGGAATTCGGCAACCAGCGCCTGCTTCTGCTCCGGCGACGCCGAACGCCAGTGCTTGCCGACGGCGAGCTGGGTCATGCGCGTAAAGTTAAAGTGCGGCAGCACCTTGGCATCCACCAGCTCCAGAATCTTTTTCTGGTTACCCGCCTGGATGTCCTTGTCCTGCCTGACTATGGACAGCACATCCCGCACGGTGTCTTTAATCAGGACATCCGGTTCCGCGACATCGGCGCGCACCTGCATGGACAGCATCGCCAGCACCGCAACCAGCCACAGAGCAATATTTCTTTTCATGGTGAATCCCCGTTAAAACTATTTGGAATCTTCGGCCTTGCCATACAAGAACTTTCCGATCAAGTCTTCCAGCACCACGGCAGATTGAGTTTTCTTGAACTCTTCGCCATCTTTTAGCATCACTTCGTCCCCGCCCGGCATCAACCCGATGTACTGTTCGCCCAGCAGGCCGGATGTCAGGATATTGGCGAAGGTATCTTTCGGAAACTGGTAGCGTTTGTCTATATTCATCGTGACCCGCGCCTTGTAAAGCGTGGTATCGAGCTTGACATCGGTCACCCGCCCCACCAGCACGCCCGCGCTCTTGACTGAAGCCTGCGCTTTCAGGCCGCCGATGTTATCGAAATAAGCCTGCAACTGGTAGGACTGCGACACGTTGTAGGTGCTCAGGTTCCCCACCTTGAACGCCAGCACCATCAGCGCGCCGAAACCGGCCACCACGAACATGCCCACCCACAAGTCCAGCGTGGTGCGCTCCATAACTAATCCCCCCTAAACATGAATGCCGTCAAGATGACGTCAAGCAACAATATCGCCAGCGACGACTGCACCACGGTGCGCGTCGTGGCTCCGGATACCCCTTCCGCAGTGGGCGGCGCATCGTAACCTTCGAACAGCGAGATAACCGTTACCGCCACGCCGAACACCAGGCTTTTGATTACCCCGTTCAGGATGTCGTGCTGAAAGTCCACGGCAGATTGCATCTGCGACCAGAACGAGCCCTCGTCCACGCCTATCATTACCACGCCCACCATGTAGCCGCCGAACACGCCCATCGCGGAAAACATCGCGGCCAGCAGCGGCATGGAAATCACGCCGGCCCAGAAGCGCGGTGCAACCACACGCGCGATCGGGTTGACCGCCATCATTTCCATCGCGGAAATCTGCTCGGTGGCCTTCATCAGGCCGATCTCAGCCGTCATCGCCGATCCGGCGCGGCTGGCGAACAGCAGCGCCGCCAGCACCGGCCCCAGTTCGCGCACCAGAGAAAGTGCCACCAGCGTGCCCAGAGCCGACTCCGAGCCGTAACGCTTGAGCGTTTCGTAACCCTGCATCCCCAGCACGATGCCGACAAACAGCCCCGCCACCAGAATGATGATGAGCGACATCACGCCGGTAAAGAACAGCTCCCTGACCGTCAGGCGGAACCGGCGAAAACTCATCCCGGAGTAGAACAGCGTCATCATGAAAAAGCGCGCGCCGAAGCCGATGCGCCAGACACCGTTCACCACGCGCGCCCCGATGCCGCGCAAACCTCTGGCGATAGGCATCAGGCAGCCCCCCTTTGATCTTTGACGCCCAGATCGAGATTGAAATCGCCGGCGGGATAATGAAACGGGATCGGCCCGTCCATTTCTCCATAAACAAACTGGTGTACGAAAGCCTCGCCGGAAGCGCGGATGTCATCCGCCGTCCCCTCCGCAATGATCGCGCCATCCGAAACGAAATAAATATAATCCACGATCTTGAGCGATTCCTGCACGTCGTGCGTCACCACGATGGAGGTCGCCCCCAGCGCATCGTTCAGGCGGCGGATCAACTGCCCCACCACGGTCAGCGAAATCGGATCCAGGCCGGCAAACGGTTCGTCGTACATGATCAGCATCGGATCCAGCGCGATGGTGCGCGCCAGCGCCACGCGCCGCGCCATGCCGCCGGAAAGCTCGGCGGGCATCAGGTTCTGCGTGCCGTACAGCCCCACCGCGTGCAGCTTCATCATCACCAGATCGCGGATGATCTCTTCCGGCAGGTCGGTGTGTTCGCGCATCTGGAACGCCACGTTGTCGAACACCGTCATGTCGGTGAACAGCGCGCCGAACTGGAACAGCATCCCCATCTTGCGGCGCATCCGGTACAGGCCGTCCTGATCCAGCTCGTGAATCACCTGCCCGTCCACTTTCACATAACCCTTGGTCGGCTTGAGCACGCCGCCGATATGCCGCAACAGCGTGGTCTTGCCGCAGCCGGAAAGCCCCATGATGGCGATCAGCCTGCCCTTGGGGAAGGACATGTTGATGCCTTTCAGGATGGGGCGGCTGTCATAGGCAAAATTGACATCGCGGATTTCGACCAGTGCTTCGGATAACACGTAACAAGCCTTGCTTATTTTTGGAGCTGGCATTTTACCCCAGATAATTCATCGGGGCTCGAGATGATGGGAGCCCAAATCCCGCGATTGAATTACCCCGGATAAACTAAACGCGTCGCGTTAAACGGTGTCGCAGTCGGCTGCAAGGCGTGCATTGCGCTGATGCTGGCAGGTGGCGGTCGTTCGTTTGAGGAAATGGCGCGTTGATTTTTTCGGTGCTCAATAAGCTGCCAGTTCCGCCACTACGGGCGCATGGTCGGATGGCCGCTCCAGCTTGCGTGGCGCTCGGTCAACGGTGCAGGCCGTACAACTTTTTGCCAGCGGTGCGCTTAACAGAATGTGGTCAATGCGCAACCCCATGTTGCGACGAAAAGCCATCATACGGTAGTCCCACCATGTATATGACTTTTCCGGCTGTTCGAATTGGCGAAAACAGTCGTGCAACCCGATCCGTTCGATTTCGTGGAGCGCATCGCGCTCCGGCCCGCTAACCAGCACGTTGCCAACCCATGCCTGCGGGTCATGCACATCCCGGTCTTCCGGTGCGATGTTGTAATCTCCCAACAAGGCAAGTTTGGGGTAGCGCAATATTTCTTCCTTCAGCCACGCATGTAATGCCGCCAACCATGCCAGCTTGTATTGATACTTGTCGGAGCCGACGCTTTGACCGTTCGGCACATAGATGCACACTACGCGGATTCCTAGAACGGTTGCGGCTATCAGGCGCTTCTGCTCATCTGTAAATCCGGTTATGCCGCACACCACGTCTGCGGGCTTAGCCTTGCAGACTATGGCGACGCCGTTATAGGTTTTTTGCCCGCTGAATACAGCTTGGTAGCCCGCACGATCCAGTTCATCAGAAGGAAATTTGAGATCTTCCTGTTTGGTTTCCTGCAAGCACAGCACATCGGGCTGGTTGGTGGCCAGCCAATCCAATACGTGCGGCAAGCGCACCTTGAGCGAGTTGACATTCCAGGTAGCTATCTTCATGTCACACCAAATACTTTTGCGTTTGCCATGGCAGCAAGCTGCTGTAGATT
Organism: Gallionellaceae bacterium; assembly: GCA_008080515.1. GTDB lineage: Bacteria > Pseudomonadota > Gammaproteobacteria > Burkholderiales > Gallionellaceae > VIKH01. The sequence goes on from VIKH01000117.1 coordinate 7,689, forward strand.
ATCATTTAAGGCCACCATTGGGTGCTTAACTGTTGCCGCCGACCCCCAATTGCCCCAAGTGTTCTGCTTGCCCTGCCTGACTTTTAGTCTTACTGTGTCATAAAACACGTCTACCCCCACAACAGCAAGGGCATCGCTGGAGC
>VIKH01000118.1 GCA_008080515.1 Gallionellaceae bacterium
AGCTTGTAGCCGACGAAATACTCGAACACGGCGCGGGCATTGCCGCCGATGGAGCGATGCGCTTCATCGGAGATCACCAGGTCGAAATCGGTGGGTGAAAACAGGCGCTTGTATTTGTCGTTGAACAGCAGTGATTGCACGGTGGTAACGACGATTTCCGCTTTGCGCCACTCGTCGCGGCGCTCCTTGTAGATCACCGAGGTGTAGTCGTTCTTGAGCTGGGCGATAAATGCCTTGTTGGCCTGCTCTTCCAGTTCCAGCCGGTCCACCAGAAACAGCACCCGGCGCGCGTTGCCGGTGCGCAAGAAGAGCTTGATGATGGCGGCGGCGGTCAGGGTCTTGCCGGTGCCGGTCGCCATTTCCAACAGGAAGCGGCTGCCGCCTTCGGCAACGGCATCCTGAATCGCCCGAATGGCGCGCCTCTGGTAGTCGCGCAGGAAGCGCAGGCGGTTTTTCTGGACGAAGGCATCACGCTCGGCTTCACTCTTCCAGCCTGCCTCGCTGGCGTAACCGGGCATCTGGGTCAGGGCGATGTGGTCCTTGCCAATGGTTTCGGTAATCAGCCGCTGCGGGTTGGGCTGGAAGCGGTGATAACCCTTGATCGAATCGGGCGACGGGAAGCGCGTGATGATGTGCGGGTTGCCTTGCTCCAAGTCCCAGAAATAGTGCAGGTTGCCGTTGGAGAGGATGACGAAGCGGCAGTTTTGCGACTTGGCATATCTGCGCGCCTGCTCCTTGCCGATCAGCGGGTTCTTGTCTTCCGACTTGGCTTCGAGCACTACGAGGGGAAAGCTGGAATCGTCAAGCAACAGAAAGTCGATGAAGCCATTGGTGGCGGACTCGAAGTTTTCGCCCAGCGCATCAATCGCGGCCTTAGTGAGCTTTACCTTGGGCTCAAGCACGATGTTAGCTTTGCCTTTGCCATCATCGAAAAAACGCCAGCCCGCTTCTTCGAGCAGCTTGTTGATCTTGATGCGGGCTTTTGCTTCCTTTGCTGCCATCATGTCTTTCGTAAAATATTGGCGGTCTGCTGTTATCGGGTAACGGTTTGAGTCTACGTGGGCAAGGGTATGTGCAGCGGCAGAATTATGCCTTACTCGTAAATCCCATTGCATTGAAATTTTATAGTGGGGGCGCGGAATTGCCTTCCTCAGGCTGCGCTTTTATAGTGCGCGCCATGTCTGCCCACCCATCGCAAGCCGCAAACGGCGGCAACCTTACTTTCCGCCGGGCTGTCGCGGCTGATGTGGAAGGGATCGTTGCGTTGGTCAACTCGGCCTATCGCGGCGAATCGAGCCGCGCCGGATGGACGACCGAGGCCGATCTGCTGGACGGGCAGCGCACCGACACGGAAGAAATATCGCGCCTGCTCGGGGCGGGAGACTCGGTGATCCTGTTGTGCCTGCTGGGCGGCGAGATCGCGGGTTCGGTACACCTGGAAAAGGCGGGCGCGACGACTGCCTACATGGGCATGCTGGTCATCCGGCCAATGTTGCAGGGGCGGGGCATCGGCAAGTGGCTCATGGAAACGGCGGAGCGTTTTGCCCGCACGGGGTGGGGCGCCTCCCGGATGCAAATGCAGGTGATTTCGCTGCGCCATGAATTGATCGCCTATTACCGGCGGCGCGGCTACCGGCCCACAGGCGGGATCAGGCCATTCCCCGCCACCGACCCGAAATTCGGACTGCCCAGAGTGGGCGGGCTGATGTTCGAGGTGCTGGAAAAACCCTTGCTGCCGCCCCCTTGAAATCGGCAAGACCGCCCCCATTTGCCCGTACGTCCTGCCTGTAACCAAACGGAGAAATCAATGACCGACACCGCAACCAGCAACCGCGAAACCCTGGGCTTCCAGGCCGAAGTGAAGCAACTCCTGAACCTGATGATCCATTCGCTGTATTCCAACCGCGAGATTTTTTTGCGCGAACTGGTTTCCAACGCTTCCGATGCCTGCGACAAGCTGCGTTTCGAGGCGCTGCACAACGCCAGCCTGTTCGAGGACGATTCCGAGCTGAACATCCGCGTCGCCTACGACACGGAAGCGCGGACGCTGACCATCAGCGATAACGGCATCGGCATGAGCCGCGACGAGGTGGTGGCCAACCTCGGCACCATCGCCAAGTCCGGAACCCGCGAATTCTTTTCGCGGCTGTCCGGCGACCAGCAGAAGGACGCGAACCTGATCGGCCAGTTCGGCGTGGGCTTTTATTCTTCCTTCATCGTCGCCGACAAGGTGACGGTGCGGACGCGACGCGCGGGCGAGAAAGCGGATCAAGGGGTGCGCTGGGAATCCGAAGGCGGCGGCGAATTCTCGGTCGAAATGCTGGAAAAGGTTACGCGCGGCACCGAGATCACGCTGCATCTGCGCGAAGGCCAGGACGATTTGCTGGCCGGCTACAAGCTGCGCGAGATCATCCGCAAATACTCCAACCACATCGTGCAGCCCATCCTGATGAAGAAGGAAGAGTGGAAGGACGGCAAGAACGTGATGCTGGACGAGGACGAGACCGTCAACCAGGCTTCCGCGCTGTGGGCGCGCCCCAAGAACGAGGTCACCGAGGAACAGTACAAGGAATTTTACAAACACGTCGGCCACGATTTTGCCGACCCGCTGGCGTGGACCCACGCGCGCGTCGAGGGCAGGCAGGAATACACGCAGTTGCTTTACATCCCGTCACGCGCGCCCTTCGATATGCTGGACCGCAACACGCGCCACGGCATCAAGCTCTACGTGCGCCGCGTGTTCATCATGGATGACGCCGAGCAACTGATGCCGCAATACCTGCGCTTCGTGCGCGGGGTGGTGGATTCCAGCGACCTGCCACTCAACGTGTCGCGCGAGATTTTGCAGGAATCGAAAGACATCGAGGCCATCCGCTCCGGCTGCACCAAGAAAGTGCTCGGCCTGCTGGAAGACCTGGCCACAAACGACAAGGAGAAATACGGCAAATTCTGGGGCGAGTTCGGGCGCGTGCTGAAGGAGGGCGTCGGCGAGGATTTCGCCAACAAGGACAAAATCGCAGGCCTGTTGCGTCTGGCCTCGACCCATGCTGACACGACAGAGGAAACCGTGTCGCTGGCCGATTACATCGGGCGCATGAAGGAAGGCCAGGACAAAATCTACTACATCACCGCCGACAGCTTCAACGCCGCGAAGAACAGCCCGCATCTGGAGGTGTTTCGCAAGAAAGGCATCGAAGTGCTGCTGCTGTCCGACCGCGTGGACGAATGGGTGGTGAGCCACCTCGAAGCGTTCGAGGGCAAGCAACTGGTTTCCGTCGCCAAGGGCGGGCTGGATCTCGGCAAGCTCGAAGACGAGGCGGAAAAGAAGGAGCAGGAAGCCGTCGCCAGCGAGATGAAAGACCTGACCGACAAGATCGGCGTCAGCCTTGCAGACCGCGTCAAGGAAGTGCGCGTGACCCACCGCTTGACCGATTCGCCCGCCTGCCTGGTGGCCGACGAGCACGACATGAGCGCGAACTTGGCGCGCATGTTGAAATCTGCCGGGCAGAAGGCGCCGGCTTCGCAGCCCATCCTTGAAATCAACCCGAAACATCCGGTGGTGCTGCGCCTGAAGATGGAAGAAAAACGCTTCGACGACTGGGCATCGGTGCTGTTCGACCAGGCCTTGCTCGCCGAAGGTGGTCAGCTCGACGACCCGGCCAGCTTCGTCAAGCGGGTCAACCAGTTGATGCTGGAGATGAGCGGGGGGTAAGCGTGATCAGGCTCGATTTATTGATCCGGCCAGATTATGTTTGAAGCCCGTTCGCCTTGAGCCAGGCAAGCCCCGTTTTCGCGTGGCAAGGTGTGCGCAGCGAACAGATCTTCCTGCTGTTGAGATACTGTTTGACGGCTTCTGCTATTTTGTAGCCTCTTGATAAAGTTATAGATAAAAAGCTGCTTGTTGCCCATCACAAGAATAAACCACCCCGCCGCAAGTGGCGGGGTGGTTTATTTTTTTTCGTCGTGTTTAAGAAACACCGATACCGGATAAGGCTGTTGCAATACTCCCGCTTGACCTGAGTTAAGATAAACTGCCCCCTGCAAAGCGAGGGTCACTTAACTGAGTTTACCCCGGGATGCAAGGCTAAAAGTTGTGGCGATGAATGGGCATTGCTGGCGAGAATTTTCTGCAATAACCTTCTTACGATGTTCGATAACTTCCCGAGGGCACCGCAAAATGAGCGATTCCAGAACCGTACAAGATAAACACGAGTGGCGGTTTTTCCGCGCGGGCGGATTCGACCAAGTCCGCATTGAGTCGGGCGATGATTTGCTGGCGCTCGCGCAATTGGATCAGAAACTGTGGGTGGCGTTGAGTTGCCCGGCGCACGGCATCGAGTTCGACGCGCAAACGCTGGCGCAGATTGATGGCGACAACGATGGGCATATCCGCGCGACAGAGATCATCGCGGCGGTGCAATGGGCGGCCGCCTTACTCAAGGATGCCGACCTGCTGGTCCAGGGCGGAGATACGCTGCCGCTGTCCGCCATCAACGATACCGGCGCCGAGGGGCGTTGCCTGCTCGCCGCCGCACGCCGCATTCTGGACAGCCTGGGCAAACCGCAAGCCGATGCCATTTCCGTGGCGGACACCGCCGACAGCGGGAAACTGGTGCTCGAAATGCGCTTCAACGGGGACGGTATCATTACCCCGAAGGCAAGCGACGATGCCGCGCTGCAAGCGGTGGTGGCAGACATCATGGAGTGCTGCGGCTCATTGCCGGACCGCAGCGGCGAGAGCGGTGTTTCGGGCGAAATCGTCGAGCAATTTTTTTCCGGAGCACAGGCCTGTGCGGCCTGGTTGCAGAAGGCGGAAGCCGACAGCGTCATCTGCTTCCTGGGCGCGGACACCCTGGCGGCGGCGGAAGCTTACCGCGCGGGACCGCGCGCCGCCGCGCCGTTGAGCCGATCCGTGGAAGATTACCAGCAGCTTGCGGCGCAGGAGTTGAGCGCAGGAGCCGCCGGGCTGTCAGCCTTTCCGCTGGCCGTGGTGGCAAACGACCAACCTTTGCCGTTACAGGCTGGTATCAACCCGGCCTGGATGTCCAAAATAAGGATGCTGCGCGAAAAAGTGGTTGTGCCAATATTTGGCGACAGGCCATCGCTGCCAGCCGATGACTGGGAAACGCTGGCCGGGAAATTCGCCGCTCTGGAAAACTGGCTGGCAGAAAAACCTGCGACACCCGCCGAGAAACTCGGCATCGAGCGTATCCGCACCATTCTGGACGGCAATTACCGCGCTGCAATCGAAGAGCTGATCGCACGGGACAAGGCGATGGAAGCCGAGGTGGAAGCCATCGCCGCAGTCGGCAAACTGCTGCACTACTGCCGCGACCTGCATACGCTGGCCAACAATTTTGTCTCCTTCCGCAACTTTTACACCGGCAGCGGCAAAGCCGTGTTCCAGGCCGGTACGCTTTATCTGGACGGGCGCAGTTGCGAGCTATGCGTGCGGGTGGAGGATATCAACAAGCACGCCGCCCTCGCCAACTTGAGCCGGGTGTGCCTGGTTTATTGCGAGTGCGCGCGCATGGGTGGCAAGGAGAAAATGACCATCGCCGCCGCCTTTACCGCAGGCGATTCCGACCAGTTGATGGTGGGGCGCAACGGGGTGTTTTACGACCGCAAGGGGCAGGATTGGGACGCCACCATCGTGCGCATACTGGAGCACCCGATCAGCATCCGCCAGGCGTTCTGGGCGCCCTACAAGCGCGTGGGCAAAATGATCGGGGAACAGATACAGAAGCTGGCCGCCGCACGCTCGCAGGCCGCCGAGGAAAAACTGGTAAAGGCCGCCCTAGCTCCGGGACAAAAACCGGAAGCGGCCAAGCCGGCGCCCGCCCCTTTCGACATGGGCAAATTTGCCGGAATTTTTGCGGCGATCGGGCTGGCCGTCGGCGCGCTGGGTACAGCGGTGGCTTCCGTGCTGACCGGCCTGCTCGGGCTGAAATGGTGGCAACTGCCTTTCGCCTTGCTCGGACTGCTGCTGGTGGTGTCTGGACCGGCCATGCTGATCGCGTGGTTCAAGCTGAAGCAGCGCAACCTCGGGCCGATTCTGGATGCCAACGGCTGGGCGGTGAACGCGCGCGCAAAAATCAACATACCGTTCGGCACGGCCCTGACCGCCATAGCCAAATTGCCGGAAGGGGCGGATCGCTCGCTGATTGATCCCTTCGCCGAAAAGAAACACCTCTGGCCGTATTACGTCTCCTTCCTGCTGCTCGTTTGCGGCGTGGCTTGGGCGGTGTGGTATTTCGGCTACGCGGGCAAGTAGCACCAGCCCCACAATGGGGTTTTCTGCGGCTTGCGGCTTGCGGCTTGCGGCTTGCGGCTTGCGGCTTGCGGCTTGCGGCTTGCGTGGGTTCGCCAATTTCAGCCGGGCTACTGCGCGCTGTCGGCGCCATCCATCGGCGATGCCCGTGCGCGCCTGCTGGTGGTCGGGTTGGCATCCTGAATACACGCAAATCTTATACTCGGAGGAATGCATTGCCGTACAATTCTAGGGTAGAATTGCCGCGCTCCGTAGCGCCGACCGCACATGCCTTCTGCCAGCAACCCCGCAACCCCAAGCCACCTGTTCCGGCAGGAGGTGCTCGCCCTTCACGCTTACCATGTCCCGCCTGCTGCGGGCTTGGTCAAGCTGGACGCGATGGAAAATCCCTACCCCCTGCCGCCCCACCTGCGTGAGGAAATCGCCCGCCTGGTGGCGGATACCGCCATCAACCGCTATCCCGACCCCGAAGCCCGCAGCCTGAAAGAGAAAATTCGCGCCGTAACCGGTTTGGCGGAGGATACACAGGTACTGGTCGGCAATGGCTCGGACGAAATCATCCAGTTGCTCGCGCTGGCGCTCGCCCGCCCGGGCGCGACGTTATTGAGCGTTGACCCCTCCTTCGTGATGTACCGGATGATCGCCACTTTCACCGGTATGCGTTATGTCGGTGTGCCGCTGACAGAAAATTTTGACCTGGATTTGCCCGCCACGCTGGATGCCATCCGGCACCACCAGCCCGCGCTGGTGTTTCTCGCCTACCCCAATAATCCGAGCGGCAACCTGTTCGACGCCGAAGCTGTTACAAAAATTATCATGGCCGCTCCCGGCCTGGTGGTGGTGGATGAAGCCTATTACGCTTTTGCCCGATCCAGTTTCATTCCCGTGCTGTCGCAACACCCGAACCTGCTGGTGATGCGCACCTTTTCCAAACTCGGCATGGCCGGGTTGCGGCTCGGTTTTCTGGCTGGGCACAGGATGTGGCTGGAGCAATTGGAAAAATTGCGCTTGCCGTATAATACTGGCGTTCTCGCGCAAGGGGTGGCGGAAAAATTGTTGCAGCACCACGACGTGTTGCTGCAGCAGGCGGCGCAGATCAAGCGGGATCGCACTTGGCTGTACGAGCGGCTGGTAGGAACGGCGGATGTGCGGCCCTACCAAAGCGAAGCCAATTTCATCCTGTTTCGCGCGATGCACGCCAACGCTGTATTTGCGGGGCTGAAGCAGCGCGGCATCCTGATAAAAAACTTGAACGGCGCGCACCCGCTGCTGGCTGATTGCCTGCGTGTCACTGTCGGCACCCGGGAAGAAAACGAACGGTTCGTGGTCGCATTGCAGGAGAGCCTGCATGTGGCTCAAGCGAGTTCTGGCGGAAATCAACCTTTATCATCCGTATGAGGCGCATCATGCGTAGCGCGCAAGTTATCCGCAACACCCTGGAAACCAACATCAGCATCGCGCTGAATCTGGACGGCAGCGGCCAGGCGGTATTTGCCACCGGATTGCCTTTCCTCGAACACATGCTGGACCAGGTCGCGCGCCACGGCATGATAGACCTGAACATCCAGGCCAAGGGCGACCTGCACATAGACGCGCATCACACCGTCGAAGACATCGGCATCACGCTTGGCCAAGCCTTCAATCAGGCGATGGGCGACAAGAAGGGGTTGCGCCGCTACGGGCACGCCTATATACCGCTGGACGAATCACTGTCGCGCGCGGTGCTGGATATTTCCGGGCGGCCCGGACTGGTGTTCAACGTGGGTTTCGTGCGCTCCAATGTGGGCGACTTTGACCTGGAACTGGTGCGCGAATTTTTCCAGGGCTTCGTCAACCACGCCCTGGTGACCTTGCACATAGACAACCTTGCCGGCAACAATGCCCACCACCAGGCGGAAACCGTGTTCAAGGCGTTTGGACGAGCCCTGCGCATGGCTCTGGAGGCCGACCCCCGCATGGCCGGCATCACGCCTTCCACCAAGGGTACGCTGTAACCCAAAGCAGAAGCGGCTCAGCCACAAGTTAAAAACACCCCATGACGGATATCACAATCGTAGACTACGGTATGGGCAACTTGCGATCGGTGCAGCAGGCGCTGCACGCGGTGGCGCCGGCAGCCTCCATCGCTGTAAGCAATGACCCGGCCGTTGTCGCCCGGGCGGAGCGCGTTGTTTTCCCCGGCCAAGGCGCGATGCCGGACTGCATGCGCGAACTGGAGGCGCGCGGCCTGCGCGCGGCGGTGTTGCATGCTGCTCACAGTAAACCCTTCCTCGGCATCTGTATCGGCCTGCAAATGTTGTTCGAGCACAGCGCGGAAGGTAATATTCCCGGCTTGGGTATCCTGCCCGGCAAAGTGGTGCGCTTCGCCGGCGACCTGCGCGATGATCGGGGCAACAAGCTCAAGGTGCCGCACATGGGCTGGAATCAGGTACGAATAGCAAACAA
>VIKH01000119.1 GCA_008080515.1 Gallionellaceae bacterium
TTGTCGATAGCCTTGAACAATGCCTGGCCGACCTGCTGGCTGACCTCGATGTCTGCGCCGGAAAGGTGCTGGATATTGACCTGCCCTCCGGCTGGAGCCGGGTCTGCACCGGCTGTCTCCCCAGCTTTGCCTTTCTTGTCCGGCTTGTATGCTGGAATGTCTGCGGCATACCCGAGCTCCAGCCTGATCCAGTCCCTCCAGGCAAGCGAGTACGAATCAACCCGCCCTGCCAGATAGGCGGCAAGAATGCCGGGCAGCGTCAGTGCGTTGGCCTGGTCCACCAGGTCGCACAGGGCTGAAATAACTTCATTGCAGAGCGCGTCACTTTTCACCCGGCGATGCTCCGCAAGAATTCCTGCGATCGGCAAAAGCACATCCGGCACGCTATGGTTGGTTAGCTCCAAAGGCTGGTGCTTCAGGATCTGGTTCAAACAGGTTGCTGTGTCGGCAGTTATTCTGAAGCGCTTCGCCGTTGCACCCGGGTCCTCGACCACCAGACCCATGGCATATTCCAGATAGGCTCTCCCCTTCAGGGCGACCAGCCGGAAATTCTTGCCCGAGCGGATGTCTTTCAGGAGCGCCGCTGACGAAATGCGGTTCTCGATGCACAGCGAAACAGCGGCAACGAAGGCCAGGGACTGGATAGGGATGCGGTGACGGTCTGGTTGCCCGAGATATTTGCTCCATGCAGCCCTGATCTCTTCAAGGACCTCACGCGCATGCGGTGCCGCCTCAGTAAAGAGGCGGCTCTCCTCCCCCACGAACACGAAGCGCTTGGAAAGATGCACGCGCTTGCCTTCCTTGTGCCACGCCTTTTCTATCTGCCTGAGCAGATGCCGATATTTGTGGTGCCCCGCCGGGTGCGGCAAACCGCTTTCGCTGAACAGCAGCTTTTTTGATAATTCGTAAGCTTCATCTTTTGATAGTTCGCCAAGCTTTTTCTTTCGTTCCTCGAGATAGAGCTCGATCTGCACTTTGGCATCGCGTATAGATGCCACGAACCTGGATCTGCGGTTTTTTTCGCGGGCCCGGATGCCAAATATTTCCGGAGACCTGGACTTTGTCTTGCCGCTGTCTGGCGCGCCTTTCTGATAGGGCATCCCATCAGCCATGCCCCGGATATTTTCAAAGCCGAGGGCATCAAAGGCCTGCTCCACCAGTGGCCGCAAGACTTCCATGTCATCCCGCCATATTCGGAAAGAGCAATCCCAGTGGGTGGCGTTCCCGGTTTCGGCATGCCCCAAGATCGAATCGATGACCTCCGGGTCTGCACTGTGGTGGCGCAGCCAGGCCGATAGCCGATGCCGGAACAGGTTCAATGGCAAAGGCCAATCAAAAAGCTTCTGGCCGGTTATCATCTCCTCCGTTATTGAGCGCCAGCAGAAATCAGGAGAAAGAAGAAAGAAGAGCGGCATCGCGCTGCAAGGTCTGCCTCCGGACATCGACTCCAGCTCGGCAGAGAGCGCCGGGCTGGCTTCCTTCAGCGCCCGGGCCAGCGCGCCCAAGTGAGCCAGATAATGCTGCCCGACCAGCTCGCAAACCTTTACCGGCAATAGCGCGAGGCGCCCTTCGCGCGCAGCGCCGCTCGCCTTGTCGTTGATGAATACAAACCGCTCACGAAAATCAAAGTGCGCGACGCTTTCGAATGCGTCATTGATAGGCCTCCCGCCGGTTGCCGCCAGCAGGGCGACCGCAACATAGCAGGAGTAGGCATTGTGAAACGCAATGGGATCCTGGCTTTGCCGCAATACTTCCAGCTTTGATGCCGCCTGCCGGATCGAATTCGCAATCAGCATTTCGATCGGATCAAGGCGGCTGCCGAGGGCGATGCAATTATCACCTTCACTTGCCGTCAGCGGCAGCGCGATGGATTCATGATTCAGTATGGTGTTCGCCTGACCGATCCCCCAGTTCGCGTAGGCGCATGCGCTGGGGAGGGAAGAATTGGGGTGGCTACATGCCAGCTTGGCAAACACCGGATCATTGCAAGCGTTGAAATATTGCTGCGCCTGAACGCTGCCCAGCATGCCAGGCAACACTCTCGGGATTGCCCGGGAAAAATTATCTCGCAAGACACTTTCCGGCCTTTCCCCCCATGCTGCATTCCAGAGGTCGCCCAAGCACTTGATGCCCAGTGATTTTGCCGCTTCTTTCTTCAGGGCACGGGAAATGTTTTTAGGGAGCCTGATGCTGATGCTCGCCGCAGCAGGGTTCACCCAATTCTTCTGGTCTTGTTTCCTGTCCGGCGAGTCGGGTTGCCAGCCACCTTTTCTTTGCGGAGGGCGTCGCGACAGAGTAGTCAATCCTGAATTGATGGCCCACTCATCCCCAACGTCGTCTGAAATGCGGATATCCAGTGCTCTCCTGAAAGATCTTCCGAGCCGGGTTGCAATCCATGTCAGCACGGCAAGAAACCTGTTTTCAGGCTTGGCGGAACGGCTGTTTTCCTCTATCCAGCGGTCGAGCTGTGGCATCTCGATAGGGCTTGGCCTGTTCCACGCCCATTGCAGAAAGCTGGAATCCTCCATGCTATATATAAGGATGCCGGTAGCTTTCAGCTGCTGGTGGAAATAAGAAGTTTTTTCGTCCGCATCAACTTCTGCGATGCCAACGCCGCCCGGTCTGCCGGCAGCCCAGGTATGGCTGCCTGATTCTTCATCATCGTGAACTTCGCCCATAACCGGCTGGGGTGGCTTGAGCCAATTCCCGTTGGCTGATGCAGTAGCGGGAAGCGGTATTTGCTGCTGGCCGACGTTTTCGATTTTGTTGTGCTGATATTTTGCGACCTGAATAATGCTGTTCAGCATCCACCTCTTGGTGGTTTGCGGGTTTTTCTTTAGCTGGAGTTGAGTTCCATATATAAGGTGCCTGTTTAGCGCGGAGAACTCCGTGATCTGCCGTCGGAGCGCGAGAAACATTTTTCGCTTGTCGCGGTTTTTGTGGCAGGCGATCCGCAGATCATCAGAAACAATCTTTATATATTGATCCTGCATGTTTCCTGACATCGCACGATCGACTGCGTGGGTTAACAGCCACAGCTTGAGCTTCTTGATCCAGTTCTGATCGCCGAAGCCAACGTCAAGGGGCTTCTGGTAGAGCATGGCAAAGAGATAACAGGATTTAAGCTCCCCCTTCAAGAATCGGGAAGACGGCATCTCGGTTTGGATTTCATTCATAAGCTGAAAAACCGAGTCATCCTTTATCACCGCGCTGGCCATCTGGTACAGATACTGAGCCGGGGTTAATGGTTCTGGGTTTTGGCCCATCACGTAAGTGTCAGCCCACTCACATAGCAGTTCAAAACTATCGTTATCGATCAGAAGATTGAGGATGGGCCTCAAAAAATCGGGGTGATTGTGGATTTGCGCTGCATTTATTATATGAATCAGCGAGTTGCACGCATTATTCTTTGCAGCCCAAACAAGTATGCTTTTCCATGAATCCGGAAGAGGAAGAGCAGTAGTCGGGAATTCCGGCTTGCAGCTCACGGCTCCTGATGTGTCGGCAACGGTATCCATCAGGTTTGTTAGGGGTTAGTAGGTTTTGGGTTGAATGGTATAAGTTATTACAGCCTATTGTATTATATCGTTTTAGTCAAATCCACGACAAACAAGAACATATCATATCGTCTATCTGTCGTGGTTTCGGGACGCATCCCCAATTCACCAAAAGAAACCGCGCCGCCGAACATCCCCGATGCGCCACCCAGCCCCATCGCGGCCACAAAAGCGAGCGGCGCGGCCCAGATGGGGCGCTGTCCCGTCTGGGCCGCCCAGATTCCGACCGCCAGCATCGCAAGCAGGTGATCCGGGCCACCCAGCGGGTGGGCGAAGCCGGAAATGAAGCCACTCGCTGCCCCGGCGCCCGCGTGAGCGTGCGCGAGAGACGGCAGGAGCAGGCAGAAAGCAGCACAGATCAGTCGGTTGCTTGCGTGCATTGTTCTATGGCCCAGGTCGGTTGTGCCGCCAAGCTCATTTCACCTTGTCGAGCGCCTTGGAAAGACGATCCTTGTTCATCGCCATGGCAGCACTCTCTTCGGCAGCTTTTTTCTTCACTTCTTCCAGGTTGCCGGCATTGCCGACCTGCACGACACCGGCCATGCCCATTCTTTTATGGGCCTCGCAGGCGTAAAGATAAACGCCCTCCTTCTCCAGTTTCACCCGGAATTCCTTGTCATATGCGCTCTTCCAAGGCTCCGCCCCGGACGGAGCCAGCAGGCTGCGGGTGTTATGGCCGGAGCCGACCGGAATGAAAACGAGGGTGTCGTTGACATTGGCTTTGACGAAGGTGGGCTCAAAAGCCATCAGCCCTTCCGCATCCGATTTGTCCATCATCTTGATCTGAATGTCGGCGGCACTGGCTGACGCTGCGCAGAACAGCAAGCTCAAAGCGGCGACGGTGGGGGTGTTGAATATATGCATGACCATCCTCCTTCAGGTTATACATAGCGGTATAGACCTGCAGCGCGACCCCAATTCCAGCCTGATCGCTACGATTTCGCCGCTATGAAGCAGTGTTAACAGCAAATGACCGTGAGGGCACGGTATCGAACCCGCGCGAGACCAGTGTAGCGACATTTGCCAATCAAGGCAAAAACCCCGCCTCGCTACACAGGCCCCCCCGGCAATGGCCGCCACGCGAAAGTGCGCCGCTCTTATTTCCTGGCCGCTGCCGCAGCTTCGTTGTGCGCGATCATTTGTTCCATCAGCGCCAGCAACGCATCCATCGGGCTGCCAGCCACGCCCATTCGATGATCGCACTTCATGGCAGCCATCCCGGGATTACATTTTGCGCAGCTGCCAGCCATGCAACAGTCTTTCATGCCAGCCATCCCGTGGTTGCATTTTGCACAGTCACCAGCAGCAGCCATTCATGCGGCCCGACTTGGGGTCGCATTTCATAACGCCCGGTGCGGCGCTCGCGTCAGCAGGCGGCGCATCCATCTCGGCCTTGTCCACCAGATCCATCCCGCAGTGCCGACAGATGCCGGGGCGATCCTTGACTTCGTCGGGGTGCATGGGGCATGCCCAGAATTTTTGTACCGGGCCGGTTGCGGCGCTTCCCGAGCTGCTTGCGTTCTTGTCCGTGCTTGCAGCAGGTTCGCCCTTTGCGTGGTCGCACTTCATGGGATCCATGTTTCCGCCCATGATGCGCTCGCCCATCCCGCCCCCACCCATCATGCGACCGGGCATCACACCTGCCGGAGCGGCCCCCCTATCCACTCCAGACTGCAACGTATTCTCGTGGTCGCACATCGCTCCATCCGGTAGCGCCGCATCTTCCGGCGCTATCTGGGCAACATTGTCGTGGTCATGGTCGTGGTTATGCTCGGTGGCAAAGGCCGGTTGAACCAACAGCGCAATTGCAGCAAATGCGGGCAATACAAATTTCATTTTCATTTCTCCAGATTTAACGAATGTAATATTCCGTTGCAGCACGGCCTTGCGGGAAGGCAGAGTTTGTCGGATATGCCCCGACCGAGCCGCGTCCTACACTTTGCCCGGAACGAATTTCAGCGCCACGCCATTGTTGCAATACCTCAATCCGGTCGGCGCTGGGCCATCCTTGAACACATGCCCCTGGTGGCCACCGCAGCGCGCGCAGTGGTATTCGGTGCGCGGCAAGACCAGCTTGAAATCGGTTTTAGTTTCGACCTGGCCGGGCAGCACATCGTAGAAACTCGGCCAGCCGGTGCCGCTGTCGTATTTGAACCGCGAGGGGAACAGCGCCAGATCGCAGGCGGCGCACACGAATACGCCGCTGCGGGCTTCGTGTTCGAGCGGGCTGGAAAAAGAAGGTTCGGTGCCCTCTTCCCGCAGCACATGGTACTGTTCCGCCGTGAGCAGCTTCTTCCATTCCGCGTCGGTCCTGCCGATTTTTTCGATACGCCCTGCCGCCATCGCCTGCTCCGATTCCGTCAATTTCAACAAAGACCACACGCCAACTCCGCCTGCTGCCAGTTTGATAAATGAGCGCCGGTTCATGACCTCTCCTTGGAGTAGGCCGGTTTGACCGCACGCCTGCGGTAAAATTGCATCCGCGCAGATAATTTTACTCCGCCTGTCGCGCAGGCACGCAAAACCGGCAACAGCACGACAAACATGAAATCAGGCCCGGCCAATCTCTCGATCTGCTGAAGGAACTGCACATCCTCACGCGCGACGGCAAAATGAACCAGGACAGCCGCCGCAAACTCAAACAAATTTACCACCTGTACCAATTCATCGAGCCGCTGTTGCAGGAAGCCCGGCGCCGCCATCCGGACATTCAACTGGTGGATCACGGGGCGGGAAAATCCTATCTCGGCTTCATCCTCTACGATCTGTTTTTCAAAACGCCGGACAACGGATCGCATATTTACAGCATCGAAAGGCGCGACGAGCTGGTCAACAAATCCCGGGAGCTGGCCGCGCGGCTGAATTTTTCCGGCATGACCTTCCTGGATCTCCGGGTGGCCGAATCCATCGGGTCCAGCCTCCTGCCTGCCAGGGTGGACATCGTGACCGCGCTGCACGCCTGCGATACCGCCACCGACGACGCGATCCGCTTTGCGCTGAAAAAACAGGTGCCAACCATTGTGCTGATCCCGTGCTGCCAGGCCGAAGTGGCGGCGGTATTGAGGAAAAACAAGGGCGATCAGCTAGGCAAAAATGCCCTCACCGAGCTCTGGCGCCACCCCCTCCACACCCGCGAATTCGGCAGCCACGCCACCAACGTGCTGCGCTGCCTGCAACTGGAAGCGCACGGCTACCAGGTCACCGTGACAGAGCTGGTGGGCTGGGAGCATTCCCTGAAAAACGAGCTGATCATTGCGCAGCAAAAAGGCCTGCCGCGCAAGCGCCCGACGGAGCGGCTGCACGAAGTGCTGCATGCGCTGGGGCTGGAAGAAATGGGCGGGAGATTTTTTACCGGATAAACGCGGGAGACACACCCGCTTTCTCCGCGCCGCCATAACCGGCTATGATATCGCCCGATGCCCGCCGCCTGATTGACGGCAACGGCAAAAAAAATTACATTCACCCGCTGAACCGATCACCCTGGCCGATACGCCAACCACTCCGAGGAAACCATAATGTCTACCAGCATTGATTCCGTTTTGCATGAAACCCGCGTTTTCCAGCCGACCGAGGCCTTTGTGCGGCAGGCCAATGTTTCCGGCATGGCGGGCTACAAGGCGCTGTGCGATGAGGCGGAACGCGACCACGAAGGCTTCTGGGCGCGGCTGGCGCGCGAACATATCGTGTGGCACAAACCCTTCCGTACCGTGCTGAATCAAAAGGACGCGCCTTTTTTCAAGTGGTTCGAGGACGGTGAACTCAATGTTTCCTGGAATTGCCTGGACAAGCATCTCGCGACGCAAGCGGATAAAACCGCGCTGATTTTTGAGGCGGATGACGGCACGGTCACCCGCGTCACCTACCGCGAACTGCATGGTCGCGTGTGCCAGTTCGCCAACGCGCTGAAAGCGCGCAACATCAAAAAAGGCGACCGCGTGGTCATCTACATGCCGATGAGTGTCGAGGTGGTGGTGGCGATGCAGGCCTGCGCGCGCATCGGGGCCATCCACTCCGTGGTGTTCGGCGGCTTCTCGTCCAAGAGCCTGAACGAGCGCATCGAAGATGCCAAGGCATGCGCCGTCATCACCGCCGATGCGCAGATACGTGGCGGCAAGCTGATCCCCCTCAAATCCGCTGTACATAGCGTCATCGTGTACCGGCGCGCAGGCAGCGAGGTGCAATGGAACGGCAAACTGGACGCATGGTGGCACGACGTGATTGCTGGGCAGGCAATGACCTGCGAACCGGAATGGGTGAGCGCGGAACACCCGCTGTTCATCCTCTACACCTCCGGTTCCACCGGCAAACCCAAGGGCGTGCAGCATTCCAGCGGCGGCTACCTGCTTGGCGCCGTCCTCACCATGCAGTGGGTGTTCGATCACAAGCCATCCGATATTTTCTGGTGTACCGCCGATGTCGGCTGGGTAACAGGGCACAGCTACGTGACTTACGGCCCGCTGGCTGTCGGCGGCACCGAAGTCATATTTGAAGGCATCCCCACCCACCCGGACGCCGGGCGTTTCTGGAGAATGATCCAGCAGCACCAGGTCACCACCTTCTACACCGCGCCCACCGCCATCCGCTCGCTGATCAAGCTGGGTGGGGATTTACCCAAACAATACGACCTTTCCAGCCTGCGCCTGCTCGGCACGGTCGGCGAACCGATCAACCCGGAAGCCTGGATGTGGTACTACACCGTCGTCGGCCAATCGCGCTGCCCCATTGTGGATACCTGGTGGCAAACCGAAACCGGCTGCCACATGATTACTCCCCTGCCCGGCGCCATGCCGACCAAACCCGGCTCCTGCACCCTCCCCCTGCCCGGCATCGCTGCCGCCATCGTTGACGAGGCAGGCCACGACGTTCACGGCAACCACGGCGGCTTCCTCGTCATCAAGCGCCCCTTCCCGTCGCAGATCCGCACCATCTGGGGCGACCCGGAACCGACTCTTCGCACCGCGACGAAGACGGCTACTTCTGGATCATGGGCCGCATAGACGACGTGCTGAAAGTGTCCGGCCACCGCCTAGGCACCATGGAAATCGAATCGGCGCTGGTGTCCAACCCGCTGGTGGCGGAAGCTGCGGTGGTGGGCAGACCGCACGACATAAAAGGCGAAGCGATTGTCGCCTTCGTCGTGCTGAAAGGGGCGCGCCCGCAGGAAGCCACCGCGATCAAGAAGGTCGTGGAAGACCTGCGCAACTGGGTAAGCAAGGAGCTCGGGCCGATCGCCAAGCCGGACGAAATCCGCTTCGGCGACAACCTGCCCAAAACCCGCTCCGGCAAAATTATGCGCCGCCTGCTGCGCTCCATCGCCACCGGAGAAGAAATCACCCAAGACATCTCCACATTGGAGAACCCGGCGATACTGGAACAGCTAAAGCAGGCAATCAAGTAAGCCCTGCCGGGTTTCGGCGCAGGCTAACGCCCGCCCAAGCGGGCGTATGCCGGAACCCGAATACAACAGCCATCCGGCTTAATACTTTGCCAAACCGGCATAATTTGTTTAGCATTCCGCAGTCCGTGGGGGTGTAGCTCAGTTGGGAGAGCGTCTGGTTCGCAATCAGAAGGTCGTCAGTTCGATCCTGATCACCTCCACCACTATTTAAAAAACCAACCACTCTCGGTTGGTTTTTTTTCGCCCATTTCCCCTAGTGTTGGCACGGGTTCGGGCAAGGCTGCGACGGACGCCGCAGTCACTGACGACCCGACTTCGGACGCTTTCCCGTTCTCTGTTCCCGCCTATTCTCTGTTTCTGCGAAGGACGCCGCCGCACCCACTCCAGCAATAACGCGGGTTTCCGGCTGCTTGTTCGTCATGGAAAGCGCCTTCACGCGGGCGACTCGGCCCAGGAACGATGCTACGAATTCACGATGGGCCGGACGTCCCAAGTGATGGGCATCCCCGGCCGGTAGACAGCCTCGTTGCCGAGTTTGATCGAATCCTTCAGGTGCTGGGCCAGCGGCTTGTCGTACTTCTCGACCTGCTTGATGGCTCGGTCGACGGCGTTACGGAAGGCGTCGCGGACGTTTTTGCGCTTGTCACCGGTCTTGCGCTGTCGCCCGCCGAGACCCTTGCCGCTCTCGATGTACTGGAGCAAGACAGCCATCTCCTTCTCGATTTCCTCAATACGGGCGTGGTCGCCACGCTCACGTGCTTCTTCCATTTCTCCAAACAGCTCATGCGCTTGCTGCTTGCACTCGTTTAGAGCGCGACGATCAGCGACATCGCCAGCATCCCCCAAGGGCACACCTTGGGTCACTTGGAAGCCTTCCTCGATTTCCTCCTGTGCAACACCGGAATTGGCGGGCAGATCAATCGCGTTGACTGCGCTCCCAACGGCGACTTCATAGACCGACGTTTCACGATCTGGAAACGCCAACAGGAGGTTGATGTATTCCGCGCCCTTGTCGACGTTGAGCAGATGGATGGTGTTGCGGCCCTGGAATCGCGTCTCCCAGACCGCGCCGCGCTTGCGGAAGAAGTTCTCCGGTAGCTTCTCCACCGAAACGACGGACGACATCGAGATCGTCGATCCAGACTCGTAGGCCGTCCGGAGCAGGCAGTCGCCGGGCAGAGTGCGCTCACGAATCCCCTTGCTGTGTCGACTGAGCAGCTCGTCCAGCGCTCCCATCACCTCGTTGGCGTGCCGCTTGTAGAGATCGAACACCCGCTGCGCGGCCTGCCCGGTATCACCGTTCAGGAACTTGAATACGCGTCCCACGTCGGGGTAGCTGCTGACGAACTGCGTGACATCGGTCAGATTCTTCACCTGGTTGGCGCGCTCCAGATAGGCCGCCGCCATGATCTTCTCCACATTCTTTTTCTTGTCCTCCGCATTACGGCTCTGAGTGAATACGTCGAATTTGTACTGCTCCACCGGATCGTACTGATCGGCCTTCGCTGCGAGAACCGCGAACCGACGGTCGATGCACTGTGAGCAGCCACCGCAATGGGTGTGCTGGTTCGTCATCTCCCAGGTGTGCGTGCAGGTCATCGAATGCTTGATCAGATCGTGGCAACCCGCGTCCGTAATGACCTTGACGACGTCGGCCTTCGTTTTCCAGATATACGGGTTCTCGACCGTGAAGGGCTCGCCCGCTACCAGCGAGATGATGTCCTGAAAGCCCTTCATTACCCTGGGGTGGGTTGTGCGCGTGGCGCGGCCGCCGACCACTTGGGCGCACACCGGCAAGTTCAAGCTGATGACGCCATTTTCATAGAAGCGCACGCTGCTCAAGCCCAGCATCCTGGCAATCGTTGCGCCGATGGAGACGTACAGGAATGACCGGCTGCGCTGGGTATATTCGTGGTTCAGCTCCTTGATCTTGTGAACCCGGACGCTAATGCGAGGCGGCGCGTTGCCATCGGCCTTCTCGGCCAGCAGTTGCTCAAGAGTTTGGTAGCGCTTGTTGAGCTTGGAGGTGGCCTTGTGCGTCACCAAGAGCACGCGCCGCTTCTGGTTCACCACTTCGTCGATGGCACCGGCCAGCGAGTCCAGTCCGCCGGAGAACATCACTACCTGCTCGGGTTTGCGGTACATCTGCTGGGTGTCATCGAACCCAAGGTAGTCCTGGAACGGATGATCCTGATCGAGCTTGACGAAGTCGAACTGATACTGGTCATCGGACAGGAAGCCGAGCGTCGAGCACAGCGCCTCCCGAACCTGCGAGCTGTTCCAGAAATCGGGATCGCGCACTGGCACAACGAAGTGCAGATCGCGCCGCCAGCCGTCGCCAAAGGAATCGACATCATCCGCGCCGCGCCGGATGATCTGGTCGGCGCTATAGACGTAGGTGGCGACCTCCAATAGATCGTTGAACAGCGCAGGCACCGGTTGGAACATCTTCCTGTGTACGTCCTCGATGCGCAGCGTGATGTTGCCTTTCCCTTCCTTGCCCGAAAGCCGCAGCCGCAGATCGCGTGCCGGGTCTTCGCTGATGCCTTTGGCGGACGCGTTGCCGCAAAGGATGTATCGCTTATCTTGCATCGCTGCGCGCTCCCGCCTTCAATTCGTCCTTCATTTTCTTCAGCGCGTAACCCGCGAATTTGTCTGATGTCTTTCTGGAGATATCGCCGCCCTCCTGAAATCGATTCTTGGAAAACCACTCGTTAGAAAATTTCTCGACGATGACCGATGCCTCCCGGGTGTGGGTTTCCAACGCTGCATTGAACTGGGCCGACTGATTCATCGTCGCAAACCGCATTCCGTCGCCAAGCTGCGTATTGACGACCTTGCTCAGGAAATACTGCAGCCCCTCGTTGGCCAGCCGTGCAAAAAAGCGCCGCGAAAACTCGCCGAATTCCTTCGGCTTTCCCAAATCCCCGAGAGCGGCCCGCATCGTGTCCGGGTCGGAAGAAAACAGTGAATGGAGTTTGGGCGACAGAACATCATTGACTGCTCCGACGATGGCCCGGTTAGCGAGGCTCCCAAGGTCAGATCGTTGGCCGTTGCTGTCAACGCGGCGATCCAGCGCCTCCGTAATCGCCGTGGTCACATCGATGAGCGAAGGGTCTCCGGGGAGATGGATACCTGCCGCTGCGAGGTGCTGTTGGATGTCAGGTTTCTTGGCGGCAATCGCCATCTGCGTCATCAGCCAGACAGCCTCGGTGTAGCCCACATCCTTCATGACGAAGGAAAATGCCTTTTCCGCCGCAGTGATGGTGGCATTGGCGATCTGAGAAACGTCGGCACCGGCAGCGATTAGCCCGACGACCTCCTTCCACGCCCTTGTTCTTGGCAGTACCCCAAGCCGAACATGCCCCATCCAGGACTCCCCTTGTTGATATCAGAGCATCGTTGTCACTCGTTGCGCTTCACGATGACGATGCTCCGTGCCTTTTTTTCTTCTTTCCTCAAATACCCCTTGCGTACCAACTGCGCGATCTGTTCGTGGGCGCTGGCGTGGCTGATTCCTAGCGCCTCGGCCAGTTCCTTGACGGTGGGCGGCAGGCCCGTGCTATCGAGGATTTGGCAGATCGCTCTCAGCGTTCTTGCCTGCGGCTCCGTAATGCCTTCGGTCTTTTGCTTGCTCATGGCATTGCTCCTCGCCGATT
>VIKH01000120.1 GCA_008080515.1 Gallionellaceae bacterium
AAATTTAGTGGCGCGGAAGTGCCGTTACTGATGGGTGAATAAATCTGCGTTTCCTTAGCGCAAATGGCCAGAGAAGTAATGTGACCAAGCTAAACGATGGTGCCACGCTCAATGTGGCCTCTCCACCGTATGGAAAAACCTATTATATGGTCGATGATTACTGCTTTGTTCAAACATACCCGCGCATACTCGTCAGGCGCAAACGAGATAGAAAATGAAAATTGAACTCAAGAAAATCATTATCTGCGAACTGACTAATGGCTACGAAGACAGAGCCGAAGAAGGTGTGCACGGTTACGGTGGGCGATTGAACATTCGCCCTGCCTTTCAGCGCGAGTTCATCTACAAGGAAAAACAGCGTAACGAAGTCATTAACACTGTGCGCAAAAATTTTCCGCTCAATACGATGTATTGGGCGGTGGCTGGCGATGGTTTCGAGCTTATGGATGGTCAGCAGCGCACCGTGAGCATCTGCCAATACGTTCATGGCGACTTTGCGGTGGAGGTTGAGGGTTCGCCGATGTTTTTCAACAACCTCACGGCGGAGAAACAAAAGCAGATTCTGGGTTACGAACTTTCAGTGTATGTGTGCGAAGGTACTGAGGGCGAGAAACTTGACTGGTTCAAGATCATCAACATCGCTGGCGAGAAACTGACCGATCAGGAATTGCGCAATGCGATTTATACAGGCCCGTGGCTCGCGGATGCAAAGCGGTGGTTTTCGCGCTCAAGCTGTCCGGCATATCAGATCAGCGAAAAGTACGTGAATGGTTCGCCCATACGGCAGGATTTCTTGGAGAAGGCGCTGGAGTGGATTTCTGGGGGTAAGATTGAAGACTACATGAGTCGCCACCAGCACGACATTGACGCCCAAGAACTGTGGCAATACTTCCAGGAAGTGATTGCATGGGCGGAACGCGTATTCCCGACAAATCGAAAGATCATGAAGGGGCTTGATTGGGGCAGATTCTACAATGAGCACAAGGGCGACAAACTAAACGCAGCGAAGTTGGAGCGGCGCATCGCGGAGCTTATTGAAGACGACGAGGTGGACAATAAGAAAGGTATTTACGAATATCTTTTAACGAGCAACGAAAGAACCTTGAACTTACGCGCTTTCGACGAGAAAACGAAGGTGAAAATCTACGAGAAGCAGAAGGGTATTTGCCCTGTTTGCAAAAAACACTTTGCCATTGGCGAAATGGAAGCCGACCACATTCGCCCGTGGAGCAAGGGCGGAAAAACTGTGCCCGAGAATTGCCAGATGCTTTGTAAGATGGATAACAGGACGAAGAGCGGGAAGTAGTGAAGTGGCTAGGCGCGGGCGACTTCGTTGTCGTGGGCGTGATCCAGGGCAAGTTCCACCACGTCGCGTGCAAAGCCGTTATCGCGCGCCAGTGTGGAAAAAGCGCTGCGCCAGCCGTGAGGGCTGTGCTTGCCTCCAAGTGCCAGGGTGACGCGGTAAACCTTTTCGATGGATTCGCGCCCGATGTATTTGCCGCCCTGCGGGGATGGGAACACAAAACCTTTGCCGCCGAACGTTTCACGCCAGCGGCACAATTCGTCAGCAATTTCCGGGCACATGGGGACGCGGTGGCCTATGTCGCGCGTAGCGACTTTCATTTTCTTGTACGGGATGATCCAGACGGGTTGCTCATCGTCGAGGTGAAATTCGCGCCATTCCGCATTCACCACGTTGCCGATGCGCATGGCGGTAAAGGCGCACAGGCGATGCGCCATGCACATTGAGGGCGAAAGCCGGGCGGCTTCGGCGCGGCGCAGTATGTCGCCCAGTGAAGCCCAGTCCAGCAAGGCGGGCATCCGCCCGGTGTTTTTCTTGCGCGGCAACAGGCGTTGCGGGCGGTGGATTTGGTGCAGGTGCGTACCAGTTGGGAGGTGGGGCGGCACATCGTGGAATTCGAGCAAGGCGGCCAGGCCCGGGCAGCATATGGCGCGGGCTTGTTGGCCCAGGTGGCAGAGCGACTGACCGCAGAGTTCGGCAAGGGTTTCGATGCCTCAAACCTATACAAGATGACGCAGCTCTATAGGTTGTATCCGAATTTAGACGCAGCGAGTCTAAATTTGAGTTGGACTCACTACCGATTGCTGCTGCGGCTGGACGACCCGCTGGCTCGTGATTGGTATGCCAAAGAGGCATCCGGGCAAAACTGGAGCACGCGCCAGCTTGATCGCCAGATCGGTACGCTCTACTACGAGCGGTTGTTGGCCAGTAAAGATCGCAAGAGTGTATTGGAGGAAGCAGAAAATAATCTGGCAGAGGTGGACCAGACGCCGCGCGATTACGCCCGCCCCGGCCATGAGATTGCCCAGGTAGTCCGACCACAGTTGCATCATCTTGCGGCGTTCGGCAAGGTGTGCGGTGCGGTTGTATGCGCGCCCGTTCGGCTGGCAATTTATCAAGCCGCTTTGCTCTTTAGCGGTATAACCGTCGCCCCGCGCTGCGCGGCGGCAAGCTGCTTGCCCCACCACTGAAACAGTTTGACCCGATCATCGAACCGCTCACCCCGGCCATAAGCGCGTACGACTTCGTTGTCGTGGGCATGATCCAGGGTAAGCTCCACCACGTCACGCGCAAAGCCGTTATCGCGTGCCAGCGTGGAAAAAGCGCTGCGCCAGCCGTGCGGGGAATGCTTCCCACCCAGTTCCAGGGTGACGCGGTACACTTTCTCGATGGATTCGCGCCCGATGTATTTGCCGCCCTGCGGGGAGGGGAACACGTAGCCCTTGCCGCCGAACATCTCGCGCCAGCGGCGCAACTCGTCAGCGATTTCCGGCGATAGCGGGACGCGGTGGTCTATGTCGCGCGTGGCGACTTTCATTTTCTTGCGCGGGATGATCCAGACGGGTTACAAAGAAAAACGCCGTCACTTGGACGGCGTTGGAACCCTTTGGGGGTATTATTGGTGGAGGCGGCGGGAATTGAACCCGCGTCCGCAAGCCCTCTACAGGCAGTTCTACATACTTAGCCTGGCTGTTTGATTTGACCCCGCACACGCCAACCGGCGGGCTGGTGCGGGGCGAGTCACCTTGGTTTTAGCTCCGGACAAAGTGACCCTGACCGGCACGATCCCGTGTAAATGACCTCACTCATCGCGGCCTTGCGGCCTTGAGCCCCTCCACGGGAAGCGGGGTGTGAGGTCTAGCCGGTTAAGCGGCTAAAGCGTACTTTTCGTCGTTTGCGACTATTGGTTTCCAGCTGATTTACGAGGTGGCGGGTCCTCGGTATGCCCTGCGCTGCTTTGTAGCCCACGTCGAAGCCAGGTCGCCCCCGGTTCATCATGTTCCGTGCAGCACGACAGATTGTAGCAGCGTTTAGGTGGCGAGAGCCGAAGAAGTTCCGCAGGCTACATCGCGCTGGTCAGGAAACGGCCCATATGGCGGTCAGTCTTGGCGATGTGGCCGGTAAACCAGTCAAATAGCAGGAGCTGGGTGCGAAATGAGAGGTAACGCAGGCTGCTCTTCGCCGCATCGGCCTCCACTTTGAGTGCCGTGAAATTTTCGATAAAACGTTTGTGCTCCTGCAGGTGGCTATCAAGGAATTTATAGCCATGGCGCCGCATCAGGTCTTCTTCGATCCTGAAACAGCTTTGCGCATGGCCGACCAAGAAGACGAGCAAGTCGCTCATTGCTTTTTTGCCATCCTTGGTTACGGGCGAAATGAGGGCATTGACCCGATTGAACAGCCTCTCGTGGGACTTATCAATTTCCTCGATGCCGATCAGGAATTCTTTCCTCCATTCCAAGCTGGCATCCAGTTCGCCGGTGCTGGTGTGATGACCGGCAACCAGATATTCATCACCGCGGGCGAGGTAGATTCGGGCAGGAATATCATCGGGTGCAACACTGATGCACTCGGTAAGTAGTTCCATCGCCAGCGGAATCTCTTTCATGTGGTAACAGGCGATCGCTTCCTCGAATTTGGCCTTGGACGCACGTTTGGCGTTTCTCAAGGCGGCAGGGTCGTTGTCGAAGACTTCATAAACGGACAAGGGTTGAGTTTTACCCTTTACCCGGATGCGGTCCAGGAAGCGGATGTCGTATTTTGACGGATCCACAAGGTCGTACAGGGTGTTCTGGCTGATCAGTAGCGGCACGCGATAGGTTTTTGTGGCCTCTTCGATGCGCGAGGTCAGGTTGACGGCGTCCCCGATCACGGTGCTATCCATGCGGTTGGCTCCCCCTACCGTGCCGATAATGACCATGCCGGTATTCAAACCGATCCCGATCTGGATCGGCACATAGCCGGCGCGGGCGCGCCCGGCGTTGTAGTGCTCCAGTTTCTCGAGCATGGCGATGGAGCCGGCCACGGCATCGTCGGCGCTTTGGGTGAACAGCGCCATGATGGAGTCGCCCATGTATTTGTCTATGATGCCGCCGTGCCGGTCAACGACCGGTTCCATCACTCCAAGATACGAGTTGATGAACTCGAAATTTTCCCCCGGCGTCATGGATTCTGACAGCGGCGTGAAATTGCGGATGTCGGAAAACATGACGGTCAATTTGCGCTCGATCTGGTCGCCCAGCTTGACATCAACGATGCTGTCCCTTTCCAGCAACGTGAGCAGTTGGCGCGGGATCAGCCGACCGTAGGCGGTTTCGGTCTGTTGCAGCAGGGCGATGGATTGCTGGTGGGCGATGATGATTTTTTGCAGGATAGCCTGGATGGCATCCTGGGCGGAGCCTTCCGGGGTTGCCGGTTTATGCGGCTCATGGTGGTCGCGCGCGTGGCTCATGGGGCTGGCTGGTCGGATAGTGGTTTCTGGCTATGATACATCAGGCGTCAGGTTGCACGCTCGCCCGCGCCTCAAAGGTAGCCGAGCAGCGCCA
>VIKH01000121.1 GCA_008080515.1 Gallionellaceae bacterium
ACCCGCGCCAATACTTGGCTTTACGTTGTCGATACCCAATTTAACCGGACACTAGTGAAGTAACATGCCTCCTGATTGCTCTATAGATAAAAAATTTTCAAGATATGAACATGTCAAGATTAAGCTTAATAGCCTTGTTGATGAAGAGGGGAAAGAACTAAGAAGTAAAGTCATTGCAAAGTTAAAACAGAAAAAGAAAAAATGCCCTCCCCCCCCGCTACCTGACCAAATCCCGCTTCAAGCTCGCAATTGAGTGCCCCACCAGGCTGTTCTACTGCGGCAAGGACAATACCTACCGCGACGCGATGGCCGAGAGCGATTTCCTCGCGATGCTGGCCGAGGGCGGGTATCAGGTCGGCGCGCTGGCCAAGCTGCGTTATCCCGGCGGGATCGAAATCGAGGGGTTGAATCACGCGGCAGCCGAGGCACAAACTCGCGAATATCTCCAGCGCGACAGCGTGGTGCTGTTCGAGTCGGCCATCCGCGTGGGCGATTTCTTTATCCGCATTGACGTGCTGGTCAAGAGCGGCAACCGCTTCGAGCTGATCGAGGTAAAGGCCAAATCGTACAACTCGCTGGAACCGGGCATCGAGGGCAAGCGCGGCGGAATCAGCTCTGGCATGTTGCCCTACATCCAGGATGCCGCCTTTCAGACCTGGGTACTGCGGCAGGCGTTCCCCGAGGCGGAAATTACCACCGCGCTGATGATGCCGGACAAGGCGCAGCTCGCGCCGCTGGACGGGATCAACCAGATGTTCAAGATCGGCGAGCGCTTGGATGTCGAGCTGCGTATCCCGCAGGGCTTGGACATGCAGGCGCTGGCTGAAACGTTGCTGGCCAGGGTGT
Source organism: Gallionellaceae bacterium (assembly GCA_008080515.1). Taxonomy (GTDB): domain Bacteria; phylum Pseudomonadota; class Gammaproteobacteria; order Burkholderiales; family Gallionellaceae; genus VIKH01. The sequence goes on from VIKH01000121.1 coordinate 847, forward strand.
GCGTGGATCGCTATGTCGAGCAGGTGCTCAACCAGCCGCTGGATTTTCCCGGTGGCCCGGCCATGCTGGGCGATGCCGCACAGAACTGGGCGGAGGCTTACCGCAACGACCGGCGCATCGCTCCCGTCATCGGCGCGCATTGCGGTGGCTGCCAGTTCAAGGCCGCACTAGGCGATGCGCTCAAGAGCGGTTTCCACGAATGCTGGAAAGCGGCCAATGGCTGGGAAGACCGCGATTTCGACGGCGGCACGGTGCTGGATTTGTGGAATTTTCGCGGCAAGCAGCAATTGATTGACCAAGGCGTATTGAAAATCAGCCAGGTCACGCGCGAGGACATCGGCGATTTCGACGATGAGCCGGAAGCGGGCGGCCTCAGCCGCAAGCAGCGCCAGTGGCTGCAAGTGGGCGGCATTCCGGCGGATTATGACTGCGGCGGCTATTATTTTGACCGGGCGCTTGCTGCGGTGGAAATGTCGCGCTGGCGCTTTCCTCTGCACCTGATTGACTTTGAAACCTCCGCCGTGGCGTTGCCGTTTTACCGGGACATGCGCCCCTACGAGCCGGTGGCGTTCCAGTTCTCGCACCACGTCATGGAGGCCGATGGCAGCGTGAGACATGCCGGGCAGTTTTTGTGCGTGGAGCCGGGGGAATTCCCCAATTACCGGTTTGCGCGGGCGCTGAAGGAGGCGCTGGAGGGGGATGAGGGTTCGGTATTCATGTGGAGCCACCACGAAAACACCATCCTCTCCAGGATCGTCGAGCAACTTGCCAACGGGCATGCCGATAATGCTGCCGATGATAATGAAACTCGTCATGCCCGTTTCCCTCACCCCGAGTGCTTTCCCTCACCCCAACCCTCTCCCGCTTGCGGGAGAGGGGGCGAACGAGAGAGGCTTTCTTCAATCCCTGGGGCAAACGGTTGACCTGCGCGTGCTGGCCGAGAAAGCCTTCTTTCATCCCGACACCATGGGCGGCAACTCGATCAAGGCGGTGCTGCCCGCGATTCTCAAGGTTTCGGGCGCGCTGCGCGAAACCTACAGCCGCCCGGTTTACGGCGCGCCCGGCGGCATCCCCAGCCTCAACTTTTCCTCACCCGGCGGGATTGCCTGGATAGAAACGGCAGCGGGTGGGGCGGCCAGCGACCCCTACGCCAAGCTCAAGCAGATCGCCAGAGACCTGATCTCGGAAGAGGTCGGGGACGCCGAAGGAAACGCCAGCGTCATCGCCGAGGGTGGCGCGGCGGCAACCGCTTACGCGCGCCTCCAGTTTGAAGACCTGGATATGCAAGCGCGGCAACGCATCTGCTCGGCGCTGCTGCGCTATTGCGAGCTGGATACGCTGGCGATGGTGATGATCGTGCAGGCTTGGCGGGGGATGCTGGCTGAGGCCGACGCTTGATCCCGGAACGGCAGTTGAAAGATAAGCCTGAAAAAAGCAGTTTACGGTTTTGTAGGCGGGAATTCATTCGCATATCAACCATTGTTTGTGCGGATAAATCCGCACCTACATGCCCGCTTGTTGCCGTTTGCAATATGGCGTAAAGTGTGACCACTTTTATGGTCATAATGGAGTGTAATATGCACGCAATGAGTCTGGCCCACGCCAAAGCGCATTTGAGCGAATTGCTGAATACGGTTGAATCCGGCGAGGAGGTTGTCATTACCCGGCACGGTCGCCCGGTCGCGCGCGTGCTCCCCGCCAGCCCGATCAAGCAGGCGCTGCCGTTGCAACGGCTGGCGGAGTTGCGACAGCAGGTTCCCGCGTGGCAAGGCAGCAGCGCCGCGTCGCTTCGTGAATTGCGCGACGCGGAATGATTTATCTGGACACCAGTTTCCTGGCCCCGCTGTTCCGGGAAGAGCCCGCTTCCGCAAAGGTTGCGAATTTTCTTTCCCGGCAAATGGCCGGGACGCTGGCAGTCAGCAAGTGGGCGGCTATCGAATTTGCCAGCCTGACTTCCCGTGATGTGCGCATGGGCGCACTAACGGCAGGTCAAGGGCGGAGGTTGATCGCCGAGTTTGATTCGATGGCGGCCGATTCTCTGGTTGTGTTGATTCCAGGTGCCAATGACTTTGATCTGGCTCAGGAGTATGTTGCAAATTTCGCCACCCAACTACGCGGCCCAGATGCCCTGCATCTGGCGGTTGCCCAAAACAATGGGATGGAATTCATCGCCACCCTGGATGAAGGAATGCTTTCCGCCGCGAAGAGGCTAAAAATACCGGCACGGCGCGTGATCCGCTAAGTTACCTCACCTTTCCCAAATTTTGTGCGGCACGATTTGTCGCACTACCCGGCTATTCTCTTCAGACGCTATTGATCCGGCACGCAAACAGTATCATCGCCGTCATTCCGGGCTTGGCCCGGAACCCGCAGATACAAACATCGGCGCGCTTTGCGCGCCACTGGATACCCGCCTTCCCCCCGCCTTCGCGAGGGTGACAGGGTTTGGCGCGCTGCTTTATTGGCACCGGATCACTATTGATCCGGCACGTTGAAGTATTAACACCGTTCGGGCTGAGCCTGTCGAAGCCCATTCACCTTTCGACAGGCTCAAGGCGAACGGACTTCAAACTTCACTTGGTCGGAACTAGAGGCCTATATATAAGGGAATAGGCAATGGGGATATTCATCAACAGCTCAGATTTTGCGAGCATCAAAGCGCTCGCCGAGCAGGGCGATGCCCATGCCCAGTATGTGCTTGGCTATGCGATGTCTTGCAGCGCCGAAACAGAAGAGGGCTGCGAGATCGCGATGTCCTGGTGCCGGAAAGCTGCGGCGCAGGGGCACCCCGTCGGATTGTGGAAGGTTGGCGGCATGTATGAAGGGGTTGATCCAGAACAGGCAGCCGATTGGTACCGGAAGTCGGCGGAAGCGGGGTACCGCGTCGCCCAGTGGTGGCTCGGCGTAAAGCACCAGAGAGGCGAAGGTGTCGGGCAAAATCATGAGCTCGCGCTGCACTGGTTCCGGAAAGCAGCCGCGCAGGGCGAAGCCACAGCCTGCAACGCATTGGGTGAGATGTACGAAACCGGCAAGCACGTGGGGCAGGATTGGCAGCAGTCCGCCCATTGGTACAGGAGGGCAGCAGAAGCGTACTCGACCGATTTGCAAAATATGGCATCCCACCTGGACGATGCCAGCGCGGCAATGAATCCGGGAACATATCGCTTGCCGCTACATGACAGGACAAGACTGGGGAAAATGTAGGGTGGATAAAGCGCACGGCGCGTATCCGCCGATTCTGCGCCCCGATTTGTTGGTGGAAACGCTACGCTTTTTCCACCCCACCTTACTGTAACGGTACAAGATGGCGCCATTCCAGGTGAAAGGCAATTTGCCCTACTGGTATTTGGCCTGCATCCGGAAAATGGTTTCCGCAATGGACTTTCGCAGCGCCGCCGGTTTGACGACTTCCACGCCATCGCCCAGTCCAAGCAGCCACCAGGCAAGCTGCGGGGTGTCGGCCACGGTGGCGGTGAGCTTGAGCGACCCGCCATCCGTTTCGGCAAGCGACTGGTCTGCGCCAAGCGCCGTCTCGTACAGGTGGTCGCCCGCACCGTTGTAGAAAATTGCCTCCAGCCGAATTTGTTTGCCCTCACCAAAACCGAACTGGCCGCTGTTGATCGCTTCGTCTATGGAGAAGCCCGCTGGAGCTTTGACAGCCTCTTCCAGCATGGAGGCAGACTGGATACGGTGTAGCGCCAGTGTGCGCAAGTCTTCATAGTCGGATATCCGGCAATACAGGTAGGTAATGGAACCACGCTGCACGGCGGCAAGCGGATGGATGCGGTACTCAATCGCCTTGTCTTCACCGCGCTTGAGGTATTTGATTTCCAGTTGCCTGTCGGCAAGCAGGGCTTCAAATACCGTGTGCTGCACGGCTGGCTTGATGCTCGGCGGCAGCAAGGGCTGCGAGGGCGGAACGGTGCGCACCTTGCTCAACCAGGAGCGGATGCGCTCGTTTTGCGGGATGCCGCTCAGGTGTTGTCTGGCGGCCTTGAAGTAGGGTTGGAGCTGGCTCAGGGTGGAGGCGGGCAGCAGGCTGTTGAGGTGCTGCTCCACCATCGCCAGCGTCAGGGCTTCGTTATGGCTCAGGCCGGGCAGATTGAATACCGGCGCATCTTTGCTCCAGCTCCAGCCGTAGGGTTTGTCGCGCTCGTCCGACACCAGCGCAAACATCTCCGAGAGGGCGAGCAGGTCGCGCTCCACGGTGCGTTTGGTGACATCGAACTGCTCGGCCAGAAGCTTCTCGTGCAGGGCTTTGGCGGTTATTTTCTGGGGGTGGCGCGGGATCATGCGCAGCATTTGCCATTGCCGCCGCAGCGTGTCCGGATGAAGTTGGGCCATGTTGATTTCCGTCCTGGTTGCCTGATCGGCGGTCATTTTATGCGGTGAGAGCGTACATGAACAACATGGATACTACCGCTCTCCTGCGACAGCTTGAGACGTGACAAATGGCTGCGGCGCGCTGTGTGGGCGGATCAATTTGCGCGCCCGGCCAGCGCGATTACTGCGGCTCCGCCCGGCATGGAAAAACGGGATGCGGGTTGCCGCTGTTTTTTTACAGCGGTTTCATTATGCGCCGCACTGGCAGGCGCAAATTCGTTCTCACCTGCAAACCCGCCAACTTCGTTTTCTAGGATAATGCGGCCACTCCAATACCCGCGAGGCGCGAATGCTAGCACAACTTACTCTCTCCAAAGCCCAGCCAGAAAGCCTGTCGTCCAAGCACTTACTGGTGCTGCTGCCTAGGGACAAAGCGTTATCTGGAGATATTCCCCACGCAGGCCTGCTCAAGGCGGCGCTGGCGCGGCGCGGCATGAAGGCGGAGGAATTGGCGAAGTCTCCCGTCAGCGCCAATGACGCCAACGGGACGCTGGTGGCGTGGGCAATGCTGGATTTCTCAAAGGACACATTCGTGTTGCAAACCCAGGTACGCAAAGGGTTGCAACTGCTGCTGGAAGAAAAGCCCAAGGGCATCGCCATCGCGGTGCTGGGCGACGCGACGCAACGCGGGCGCGCCGCTGAATTGGCGGTATACGGGGCGTGGGTCAACGGGGTGCCGTTACCGGCCCGCAAGAGAAAGCACGAACCCAAGCCGTTGCAAACAATCGAATTGATTGGATTCACCGGCAAGAAAATTTTTGCAGCACTGAAGGCTCAAGCAGAAGGCAACCTGCTGTGCCGCACGCTGACCATGCTGCCCCCGAACGAGTTAACCCCGTCAGCCTACCGCACACGCATCGCGGAGCTTGCCCGGCAATATGGCTGGAAACACGAAGAATACGACCTGAAAAAGCTGCGCAAAATCGGCGCGGGCGCCTTTGTCGCCGTGGCGCAGGGCAGCGCGGATGAAGATGCCGCCATCGTGCATCTCGGCTATCGCCATCCCAAGGCGAAACAAACCGTGGCGCTGGTGGGCAAAGGTATCTGCTTCGATACCGGCGGGCACAACCTCAAGCCCGCGCGCCACATGCATAACATGCACGAAGACATGAACGGCTCCGCCGTCGTCCTGGGCATCCTGCTTGCCGCCGCACAAAGCGGGCTGCCGGTGAATCTGGATTGCTGGCTGGCGCTGGCGCAGAACCACATCAGCCCCAAGGCCTACAAGCAGAACGACATCGTATCAGCCCCAAGGCCTACAAGCAGAACGACATCGTTACCGCGCTGAACGGCACCACCATAGAGATCGTGCATACCGATGCCGAGGGCCGCATGGTGCTGGCCGATACCCTCACGCTGGCGGCACGCGCCAACCCGGACTGGATGGTGGATTTCGCCACCCTGACCGGCAGCATGGCGACCGCGCTGGGCGCGCGCTACAGCGGGGTATTGGGCAACCGCGACGAGCTGGTGCAACGCGCGGTCAGCGCGGGCAGGGCGTGCGGCGAGCGGCTGTGCGCTTTCCCGCTGGACGAAGATTACGAGGCCGCCCTCGATTCCAAAGTGGCCGACATCAAGCAATGCACGATGGAAGGCGAAGCCGACCATATCCTTGCGGCGCGCTTCCTCAAGCGCTTTGTGGAAGACGTACCGTGGCTGCACGTTGACCTGTCGGCCAGCCGCTGCGAGGGCGGGCTGGGCATTGTCGCCTCCGAGGTCAACGGGTTCGGCGTGGCCTTGGGGTTGAGGATGCTGTCAAAGCAATAGCGGGAACCCTCCTTTTTTGAACGCGGCCCGCACTACCGATCCCCAACCCGAAATGAAACGCCTCACCTCACACGACAATCCCCTTTTCAAGGAACTGGCCAAACTCGCCGGTTCGGCGCGCCAGCGCAAGAAGGCCGGACAGACATTGCTGGACGGCGCGCACCTGCTGGCGGCGTATCTGGATGCGGGCGGTAAACCGCTGCATGTGCTGACGAATGTCGCAGCGGAACAGGACAACGAAATTGCGGCGCTGCTGAAAAAGCTCCCCGGCGTGCCGCTGACACAACTGGATGAAAAGCTGTTCGCGGAGCTTTCCGAACTCAAGACGCCCAGCGGCGTTCTCGCGCTGATCGCGCAGCCGCAACCGCAGATTTCCGCCGTGCGCAGCCATTTTGCCCTGTTGCTGGAAGACATCCAGGACCCCGGCAATCTTGGCTCCCTGCTGCGCTCCGCAGCTGCGGCCGGGTGCGATGCGGCGTTCCTGTCCGAAGGCTGCGCCGACGCGTGGTCGCCCAAGGTGCTGCGCGCAGGAATGGGCGGGCACTTTGCGTTAAGCATCCACGAAACAACGGATTTGCCTGCTGTAGCCGCTGCTTTTGATGGCGCGGTGCTGGCCGCCTCGCTGGCCGCCGGCACCACCCTCTACGATTGCGACCTGCGCGGCAAGCTGGCGTTCGCGCTGGGCAACGAAGGTGCGGGCCTGTCCGAAGCCATGCTTGCGGCGGCTGGCCGCCGCATCACCGTCCCCATGCCGGGAAAGATCGAATCGCTGAATGTCGCGGCAGCGGGGGCGGTATGCCTGTTCGAGGCGGCACGGCAGCGCAGGCGATAGAGTTTTTACTGTGCGGGTGTGGCGGGCGGAGTCCCGCTCGCGGCGGCCTCGGATTTTTTGGCTTCCTGCTGGCGCACCATCTGCTTGACCTCTTCGCGTTGCACCGCAGGCACTTTGCTGAAAGCCTGGAATTTTTCCCTGGCGCGTTTGCGCTGCTCCGGCGTCAGTTTGCTCCATTTTTCCAGCTTGTCCTTGAGCCGCTGCTTCTCTTCAGGAGTAAGGTTGGGGTAGCGTTTGGCGGCGTGCAGCAGGTTTTTTTGCAGCTTGGGCGACAAGGTGTCCCACTGTGCGGCAAGGGGTTGCAGGATTTCCTGTTTTTCCGGGCCGAGCTTGGCCCACGGTACGAGGGAAGCGGCTGCGGCCAGGCTCACTTGCAGCGACAGGACGATGCCAAGCGCCAAACCCGGAAAACCGAACCTCACCATTTGCGTATTAGCGTGAAATACACGTAGCGTTTGTTCGCCTTCTCTCCCGCAGGCGGGAGAGGATTGAGGTGAGGGAACGGGCATGGCAAGTTTCATAATCAGGGGCGGCGTTTGCCATGCCCGTTAATCCACATAGACTTCGATCGGCAGTTCGTCGGTCAGGATGGCGACATCCACTTCGCTGACATCGTGCTCGTGGTGCCAGATGGAGGTGCCGCCAAACAGGATCGCCGCGAGCAGCGCGGCGGCAGCAAAGTAGCGGGACTTGTGGCCAGAAACTGCGGAACGCCAGTTGCCCGCCCAAGCGAGAACGGGGGCGGACGCGCGCGCGTCGTGGCGCGCCAGCGCCAGTAAGCGCGCATCGCGCAACCTGTCCAAAGCGGGCTGCTCGATCCGGTTCACCGAGCTGTTGAGCAGTTGCCGAATTTGTTCCGGGTTAAGTCGCTGGTTCATGATAAGTCAATGCCTTTGGCCTTTAACGCTGTGGCGAGGGCGTGGACGGCGCGGGAGCAGTGCTGTTTGACGCTGCCTTCCGTACACCCCATGGCCGCCGCCGTTTCTGCCGTATCCATGTTCTCCCAGTAACGCAGCAGGAAGGCTTCGCGTTGACGCGGCGCCAGGTCCATCAAGGCTTTTTCAATCAGGGCAAGCAGTTGCGATTGCTCCAGCGCTGCATCGGGAACGCCTGCCTGGTTATTATTATCCTTGCTCTGCAGAGTGTCCAGCGGGTCATAATCCTCATCTTCGTGTTGCGGCACCAGCGAGGAAAACAGCGTGGTCCACGTCGAACGCACCTTCTGCCTGCGGTAATGGTCGCGGATGGTGTTCAGCAGGATGCGCTGGAACAGCATGGGCAGTTCGCCTGGTGGTTTTGATGCGTATTTGTCGGCGAGTTTCAGCATGGCATCCTGCACGATATCCAGCGCCACGTGTTCGTCCCGAACCGCGAGCAGCGCCTGCTTGTACGCGCGGCGCTCGGTTTCGGCGAGAAATCCGGAAAGTTCTTCGCGGCTGGCCAGGTTGAATTGCTCCAGACAAAGTGCGGTGCGGCAAATACTAACAAATAACCGACTCTGCGGGTTGGTGAGAGATTCTGGCGGATGCGATTCAAACTGATGTGGAGCTTATAAAATTGAGCCTCGTGCAATAAGCCTGTCCTGAACGCAGTCGAAGGGCGTAGCGTATTGCACCGGATGTAAGCGGTCCATGCGGCGGTGTCATTTTTCAAGCTCGAAGAGCTTAGAAAATTGCCCGCCTTTGGCGCAATTCCAGTCGGTTAGCCCGTGCAATAAGCGCAGCGCATTGCGTCGGATGTCAATCGTTGCAACGCGCCTCCGCCTCATTTCCATCCGCCCGATTTTGCGGGTAGATCCCTTTTTCGACCAGATGGTGAAACGTTGAATAAGGCCAACGGCATGGCTGGGTCAAGTCTTGCATTAACTCATTCAACCCGCGCAATGGTAATAAAGTTGCGCTATTCTGCTGAACGCTAGCAATGCCGTC
>VIKH01000122.1 GCA_008080515.1 Gallionellaceae bacterium
TATATCAGGTGCTTTGACTTGATCTCTTCTTCATACAGATCAATGACCTTGTCGGCCAACGCCATGAGGGTTCTTGATACACTTTTATTTATGGGAGGGCTGCCACGGAAAAATCTGACGAGGTGAACTTTCTTCAGGTTGTCTTTTACAAATTGGATGGCTTCTGCATAATCCAAGTCACCACTTATCAAAATCAACTTATCGCATTTTTCATGAAACTTGATCATGTTAACCGCCAAAGCAACGTCTACCCCTTTCTCGCCTAAATACTCCTGCTTGAAAGCATCAATTCTTACAATTCCCTTGCGTACCATTTCAACTACGGGATATTTAATTGACATTTCGTCATAACGATGCAACTGCTTGTTGTACTTTTGCGATTGCTCTTGAGACCAAGCTCTTGCCCGCTCAAGCTCTCGCTTTGCAATTTCTTCGAGCTCCAATGGGGGCTTTCCCGGATAATTCTTTCCGGTAAAACGCATGGCTTTATCAAATGTAAGCTCTGGATTTGTTAGTTTTTGCGGCTGATACCAATAGACTCGAATTAATTCGTCATTCTCATCTACGAGCGAAGAAAATAAAGAATCCCACTGTATTTGGCTTTCCGTTAACCCCATGTTTTTCAGTGAGTAAAAAAGATTTTGCCCGTCCACGAAAACTAAAGCTTTTTTCATTTTCCCTCCCCCAAAAGATCGAGGGCGGCAGTATTAATACTGCCGCCCTCTGGTTATAGACCCATCAATGGGTCGCGGATATTCCTAAAACTCTTTCCCCACTAAATCACGGGACTCGCATTCGCATTATAAATAATAATTCCTTAAAAGCAAACAATATCGTTGACACAATATCTTTAGTTTTTTAATTCAGGCGCGCCACCCATGGTTTGCAGCGCCTGCCACTTGCCCTGCTGCACCTGGTACAGCGTCACCGCGCCGCCCTTGAGGTCGCCCTTTTCGTCGAAAACGATTTTTGCGGTCACGCCGCCGTGTTCGATTTTTGCCAGTTCCGGCAGGTATTTTGTTGGCTCGGCGGAACCCGCCTTCTGCATCGCGGCGATCATCACGTTTACTGCATCGTAGCAATAGGGCGCGTAGAGCTGGATCGGCTGCTTGAATTTGGCCTCGTAACGCTGCGCGAATTCCTTGCCGCCCGGCATTTGATCCGGCGGCACGCCGGGCAGCGAAGCGTAGGTGCCTTCGGCTGCGGTGCCCGCCAGCTCGATCAGCTTGGGGGTATAGCCGCCGTCGCCCATCATGAACTTGGCGTTCAGCCCAAGCGCCTTGAGCTGCTTGACCAGCGGCACGCCTTGCGGGTCCATGCCGCCGAAGAACACCAGGTCCGGCTGCTTGCCCTTGAGAGAGGTCAGCACGGCGGCAAAGTCCACCGCCTTGTCGGTGGTGTATTCGCGCGCCACGATCTCTGCGCCGCCGCCTTGCGCCGATTTGATGAATTCATCCGCCAGCCCCTGGCCGTAAGCGGTGCGGTCATCAATTACCGCAATTTTTTTCGCGGCCAGATTTTTCGCGGCATACTCGCCCAGCACCTTGCCCTGTTGCCCGTCGTTGGCCATTACGCGAAATGCGGTTTTGAAGCCTTGGGCGGTATAGGCGACGGCGGTGGCGGAAGGGGAAATCTGCGGGATGTTGTTGTCACTGTAGATGCGGGAGGCGGGGATGGTGGTGCCGGAATTGAGGTGGCCGATGATGCCGTTCACTTTGGCGTCCACCAGCTTCTGCGCCACCACGGTAGCGATTCTGGGGTCGGTCTGGTCGTCTTCGCTCAATAGTTCAAAGCGCACCTTTTGTCCGCCGATGGTCACGCCTTTGGCGTTGGCATCTTCAACCGCCATGCGCGTACCGTTTTCGTTGTCCTTGCCGATATGCGCCTGCGGCCCGGTGAGCGGGGCAGAAGCACCGATCTTCACCACCACCTCGTTGGCTGCGGGAGTTGAGGCAACCGGCGCATCCTGCTTGCCGCAGGAAGCCAGCGCAACAGCGCACAAAACGGCAATGTGCAAGGGTTGGAGGTTACGCGGCATGGGGCGGTATGGCAGAAAAAAGTTGGCCGAATTATCCGGAGCGCCCCCAATCTTGTCAATTTGGGCGCAGGTGCCGACAAGGCTCAAGCCAGGACCAGGCTACTTGGCCAGGTCCAGCACAAACTTGATCAGCTCGGCCATCTCGGCTTTCTTGGCGCCGCTCGGATCGTTGGCGGGCATCGGCATGTCGCCCCAGTTGCCGGAGCTACCCTTGGATACGGCGTGTACCAAGCCTTCTTCCAAGCCGTATTCGATGCCGCTCCATTTATATTTGGTCTCGCCTTTGTATTTTTTTGCGACCGCTTTCCATGCCGGGCCGACCAGTTTTTTCTCGATGTCGTGGCAAATATCGCAATCGTGCTTCTTGGTCAGCGCGGGCATATCGGCTGCCTGAACGCCACCCGCGATCAACAGGCTTGCCGCAACCATGCTTGCAACCATAATAAATCTCATACCCCGCTCCTTCCCCAATCACATTTTTGTTTACAGGCATTCGTGCATTGCCTGCGGAATGTAGCCCAAGCCGTATCAACCCGCAACAGGCTATCTGCGTTCGCTGCATTCTATCCAACTCGAGCGGTAACCCGCAAATGCCTCGAAAAAGGTAACGCGGCACACCGAAAATAGATGACACGAGCCGGTGTTTTTTTGTTTCCTGCGCGTTAAATATTTCGTGTCTGCTCAATACGATAACAGGAACTTTTGGAGAGGGTGCCGGACAAACCTTGCGCTTGCTTAAAAGCGCTCGCGTCAATTGATGGGCGGTAGCGATGCTCGACGCGGTGAGTTAAGCCAAGTACAATGCCGCAGTTTCAACCACATAAACTATTTTTTTAGGAGCTTCTCATGCGATTCGTCCCCGCCCTTCTCGTATTGACCGCTTTTTCCGCCACCGCCATTGCCGCGCCTGCTGGACAGCCATCCGCCGGAATGACCGTAGGCAAGGCGCCCGCCGCCAGCGAGCAATTGCCGCGCAAAGGCAAGGTGCTCAACACGATTGACGCCAGCATCTACACTTACATCGAGTTGTCCGAGAACGGGAAGAACCTGTGGATTGCCGCTCCGACGGTGGCCGTGAAAAAAGGTGACACAGTCCGTTTCAGCGACGGCGCGGTCATGTCCAATTTTCACAGCAAGAGCTTGAACCGCACTTTTGAATCTATCGTGTTTGTGGGGAAAGCGGCTGTCGAGAAATAAGCCGGACATAGACCGTATAGGCCATGCGGTTCACACTGACGCCTCGGTGAGGCAAGGCAGGGGCGGGTGGTCAGAATACTCACCGATGTATCGCGGTACCGGAGGCACCTGAAGGGTGCCTCCGTTTCTTTGGCGACCCCCGCCTTTCTGTCTGGAATTTTCCTGTTGCGGTTTGTGTGCGTTGCGCTGCTCGGCATGTTCTCTGCCGCCGTGTTGGCGGAGATGCCATCAATAAATCATAAGCTGGGCGGCAGCGCTTCTATCCGGATGGGCGGCTTGTTGCCCGGCGCGCAGCTTGCGCTGATACCCGGCGGGCCTTACCTGCAATTTGGCGCGGCACTGAATGGCGTGGCGCGCTCTATAGCTGTCGTTGGCGGTCACGCATATGTTGCTTCCGGCGGAAGCCTGCTGGTATTCGGCTTGACGCCAGCCTCGCCTCCGGCCTTGCTGGCGCAACTGCATGGTCAAGGCGACATTACGCAAATGGCGCTGTACGGTGGCCACGCATATCTGGCAGATAGCGCGGGAGCATTGCGGGTTGTGGACGTGCGTGATCCTCAACAGCTGCGGCAAATAGCCAGTTACCCGCTGACTCAACCGCTCAGCGCATTGCGCGTAGAGCAAGGCAGGGCCTATCTGGTAAGCGGCGAGCAGCTCGATATTCTGGATGTGAGCCAGCCGCAATCGCCGCAGCGGATTGCCGGGTTTGCTTTGCCCGGCAAGGCGGCAGCGATGCGCGTGGCGGAGGGGTACGCCTATTTCGCGCTACCGGAAGTAGGGTTGAATATTCTTGATGTGCGCGATCCGCACAACATCCGCACGGCAGGAAGTTTTCGTGGCGAAGTGCACGATATCGAGGTGGTGCAAGGTGTGGCCTACCTCGCCAATGGCGCAACCGGGCTCACCATTCTGGATATCACCGAACCGCAAGCGCCGCGCTGGCTAAGCAGTATCAACCGCACCGGGAGGATCCTGGCGCTTAGCCACGACGCCGGTTACGTTGCCTTGATCAACGATCGCCAGGAAATTATCCTGGTGGATGCGCGTAAACCCAAGCTGCCAAAAATCGCTGCGTTATACCGCTCGGAATGTCCCCCCGATACCATTGCGCTGACGCAGAAACAGGTGCTGGCAGGAGTGGGGCCCCATCTGGAGGTGATAAATTTCTCCGGGCCGGTGCCGGATGCAGTGGATATAGGCGCCAATTTTGGCGGCAGCCGCCGTGCGGTGATACGCGACAGACATCTTGGTGTTCACCATACGCCGGGTTCGCCCAAGGGGGTGGTGGTGCGCGGCGATTACGCCTACGTCGGCGACGATGACCACGGCTTGCAAGTCGTGGATATTTCCAACCCGAAGCGCCCGCGCAAGGTTTCCGAGGTTGCCACTCCGGGTTTGGCCTATTCCATGAAACTATCCGGCGATTATTTGTATCTGGCCGACCATCGTGGCGGCTTCCACATTATCAGTGTGGCAGATGTCGCCCACCCCGCCATCGTGGGTAGCGCCCAGACAGCGGGCAAGGCTTGGGCGGTAGAGGTGGTGGACGGAATTGCGTACGTCGCTGCCGACAACGCCGGGCTGCTGGTGTTCGATGTCAGCGACCCCAGCCAGCCCAAACAGATAGCTGCCCACGCGCTCGGCGGTGCCGCTGAAGATGTGGTGATACGCGACCGCTTGGCTTATGTGGCAAGTTTTGAAACCGGGATGCACATACTCGATATTTCCGATCCGCAGCAACCGCGCACCATCTCCTCGCTCGCTACGCCGGGCAACGCGCGCGGCATCGAGCTGGACGGCAATATTGCCTATATTGCGGATTGGGTTTCCGGCATTCAGATCGCGGACATTTCCGACCCTGCGCAGCCTCGCCTGATCGGCTCCCTCGATACCGCCGGTTGGTCGTGGGGCGTGCGGGTGCAGGGCCGCCATGCTTATGTGCTGGACTGGTGGGGCGGCATCGCGGTGCTCGATATTGCCGACCCGGTCGCGCCGGTGTTGGCTGGAGCTTACCACTTGCGCGGCACCACCCGCGACGTCGCGGTAAGAGATGGTTATGCCTACATAGCAAACGGCAGCAACGGCCTGCAAATTTTTGATGTCAACACCCCGCAAAACCCGATCTGGATGGCCGGTGTGGATGTGGGGGGCAACGCTCAAAGCGTGTGGCTGGAAGGTAATACTGCTTATCTCGCAGCCGGTGAGGGCGGCCTGCTGGCGGTAGATGTCAGCAACCCGTTCGAGCCGCAGAAAATCAGGCGATTTGCCGTGCAGGCAGACGGGGCGAATGTGGATCTGGTGCGGGCGCGGGGCAAGTTGGTTTTTGCGGCTGACCGGCAGCACGGTGTCGCCGTCATTGATGCGACCGCGGGCCAGCAAACGGCGGTATATCCTTCCAAAATAAAGGATATGTGGCCTGCTGACGATGGCCGCCTGCTATTGGCCGCACAGGATGGCGTCGAGGTTGTGAGCTTGGGTGACCCCGCGCAACCGCGCCGGATGCGATATTTGCCGCAACGCGCGGAACTGGTGCGGGCGCGGGGCAACCTGTTGGTGCTTTATGACAAGACCAGCGGTATTACTTTGTACAACTACTCCACGCTGAAGCGTCTGGGGCGATTTAACCCGGCTGAAGAAATTTTCGATATTCAAATTTCCGGGAACCGCCTGTATGCCGCAGGAAACTTGTCCGGGTTGCTGGTGCTGGATATTTCGAACGTGCGGTACCCCGTGCTCAAGACGGCGTATCCATCTGCAAGCGGCACTTTCAGATTGAGCAAGTTCGCGGATGCGGTTTTTATGGCGGGCAAGGAAACGTTGACTACCGTGCGGTTGCTGCCCGATGTGGCGTCTACTTCCGGAACGAAAGGATTTATCACGGTGAACGCGCCCCCCAAGTTGCCGCTTGGCAGCTACCACTTGCTCGCGCTCGATCCGCGAAGCGGCAAGCGTTTAGTGCAATATGATGCTCTACGGGTAGCTATGCCAGCACCGAAATCGCCCTCTTTCAGTATGCGGGATTTAGAGCGGGTAATGCGGGAACGCGGCCTGGTTCCGGCGCTTCAGCACTGATCCAGCCAGAGTGCCGGCTTAAATGCAGCTTGTGTTGGCACGGGTGCTGCCGTGTGTTTTGCGCCCTGCTTGCCGACAAGTCAGGCCGGGAAAATGCTGCCAGAACCAGAAGCGCACCGCACCTGCCAAGATGGTCAGATCGGCGTGTTTCCTGTTTATTCGGCGTGCGGATTATCATCAAACGCTAATACGGCCTATATATATCTATATACTTGGACGCTTTGAGAGTTATGCTAATACGTGAGAAACTATGCGGGTGGCAGATCGCATCGGCATGTTTGTTGCATACTGATATTCAGATCAGATAGGGAAGTTTGGCAAAGGTGGCGTACTCGTGAACCAGTTTACAGAAAACCATAGCCCGATAGTCAATGTGTTGGCGCTGGCCAGTTCATCCGGGGGCAGGCTTGCCTGCTGGGAGCGCGGGCTATGCGGCTTGGCTGGTACTTTTCGGGTAGCCGAGGAGTTTGATGCGCTCAAAAACACCATCTCCCAATCGAACCCCCAGCTATTGCTTCTCGACTACGAATTGCATGGGCTGGACGGCGCAAACGGGACCGCTTGCCTAAAAAGATTATTTCCTGAAACCAGAATTATCGTTTCCGGTAATTCCCTTTCCGACGACGCGGAATGGGAGTTATTTAAGATAGGTGTGCGCGGTTGTTGCCGGAACGACATTGACCCTCAGTTTCTCAAAGGGATTGTTGTGGCTGTCCAGCAAGGTGAATTATGGATACGGCGGACGCTCACCTACCGGTTGCTGGACGAGTTGAAAACGGTTGCGACCGGGAAACACAGGATTTACCGGGCAGAGCTTGGATTGCTCGATAGCCTGACTCAACGCGAGTACGAGATTGCCGTGCGCGCCGGCAATGGCGAAAACAACAAACAAATCTCCGAGGGCTTGGAGATTACCGAACGTACGGTAAAAGCTCACTTGACGGAAATCTTCCGCAAGCTGGGTATCGCCGACCGCCTCAAGCTGGTGCTGGTCTTGTCGGCCGACCAGCGCCAGGCACGCAGATTTACACCTTCAAATCAATGACGTCCAACATTACGTCCAATCCATAGCATCTTCGTTCCAAAATGGCGCGCCATAAATTGCCGCCTGTTCCAGATTTATAACCGCTCATTTCTGTTTGATCACCTTCCATCTCCGAATGGAGTGTCGGCTTGGTGAACTTTGATTGCCCGTCATGGTTTGATAGTGTGCGCACCGTGAAGTGTGGTGTAACACATGAGAATCGGGTGGCCTCAACAAGCGTACTTGACCATCCTTGCTAATAAAGGAGCTATCGTGAACGCGTTGGATATAGTCGCAGAGAAAACGATAAAGGCGCTGGTTTCCGGTACCTTTTCAATTATGGTAGCGCTTTCATCCGCTTCGTCGCTGGCGCAACAGCTTGGCACTGACCCTGCTCAAACTACGGTTTCAGCCGCCCTGCAAGAAAGAATCGCGCCGGTCATATACAAGAATGCCGCGATTGAAGACCTTGCCGCCAAACAGGCTTCCTACATGGTGGAAAACGCAAACACCGCACGGAAACTTCGGGTTTATCGCGCCGCAGATATGAAGGTGGCGAGCCAGCGCTGCAATACATTTTTGGCAAATGATCGCCTTTCATTTGCGATCAACGCACCGGCACCCAGAATGAATGGCGCATTGACTCTCGCTGGTACCGCACTCCAGACCGAGGTAAACGAATCGGTGTCCGCGTGGGCGCAGGTGCTCTCGCTGGTGGCAACCCGAAAAATCAGCGCCGAATTTGCCTATGCAGCAAAGATTGATAAAAACAGCAGCTTCGATTCGGCGATTGCCTATAAGCTGCACCAAAATTCTGATTCCGGAAAGCCGATAGTCGTCGCCAGCATCAAGTACGGCGTAAGGTTTTAACCCGGGAAGGCCGCTTCGCAGTTGCCTGTTTATCCCGGTTCTGGCGAAGTGCTGCGCGGCGACTCCGTGCGGACACCAAGCGGTTTAAGCGTGCTTCGCGCCTGTAGCATGATGGGTTTCCGTCGGTTTTGCTAATGAACGACGCAACGCATAATTTTATCAAGCATCTTGCGCGGCACCCATGCCTCTCCGCTATCAACAACTTGGATGGCCTTCAGTATCAGGGCCTTGGCGGCTTTGGGGCTCAAGTAGCCGCGCACCCCGATTTCCATAGCTTCGAGAATGCGATCCTCTTGAACCGAGTCGTCAGCCAGCAATACCATGAGTGCTTCGGGGCAGGCTCTGCGTATGGATACCAGCATGGCGCAATCTTCGTCAGCGCCCAGATCCAAACTAATCAGCAAAACGCGCGGCTTTAGCCGGCTGATCCTGAATACTTCGTCCTCACCCGCAGTAACATTGGAACGCGACCTGTAGCGGCGGTCCGCGAATAAGGCATCATTGCTGGCCTCACTGCTAGACGCCACGCTTGTCAGCAGCGCGCTACCCAAATCACCTCGCAGGGAATTTTCATATTCCGCACGACGCTTGCAGTTAGAATCTGCGATTGCCACTGTAACAGGCCGCATAGGTAATATTCCCTATTTCGATGTTAGTTGTTTTTGCGAATGCACCAAGTTACGAATATACCAACCAGCATTTGGTCGACAGAATAACCCGATTGCGACTTCATTACTATTGTACTGAAGTACAGGTAGGGTGCAAGTTCGTGTACGGTTCATGGTAACCGGCCAAATCGCTCCAAATATGGATCGGTACAAACCCAATGAGGTTGAATTGTAAGATAGAACTCGTTGATAGTTATAACATTGCATGTGCTTGTGCCGGGCTGTTTCAAGCCTGTCATACATGGCAAGAACGGCATCCCCGCCTTCTGACTCCATCACCACATCCCTTTGCCATGTCGTCAATCTGCAATAAAGCTACAGGGTGCTCCGCGCTACATGTGTATCCGTTGCAATGTGTATCCGTTGCAATTGACAGGGGCGTAGAAAACCCGGAAACTTTGCCTCGTGCCGATTTGATCTTCAGCTTGCGGGGCACATAAAACATACCAGCTAAAGCGTTCAACCCGTTTTGGCGCAAGCTGGACGGGTTTTTTTGTAACTGGAAAAACTACGGTTTTCAATGATGAGTGCATCTGTCGGCATAGCCAGCGCGCAGCGCGCGCACTTCGGCACACCGCTTACCTTCAGGAGCGGCGCGATACTGCCTGGCTACGATCTGATGTATGAAACCTACGGCACGCTGAACGCCGACAAATCAAACGCCATTCTGGTCTGCCACGCGCTTTCCGGCCACCACCACGTAGCGGGCTATTACGCCGACGACCCGAATAACATTGGCTGGTGGGACACCATGATAGGCCCCGGCAAGCCGGTAGACACTAATAAATTCTTCGTCGTCGGCTTGAACAATCTGGGTGGCTGCCACGGTTCCACCGGCCCATCCAGCATAAACCCGGAGTCCGGAAAACCTTACGGCGCGAGTTTTCCGGTGGTAACGGTGGCCGACTGGGTGGAATCGCAGGCGCGCCTGGCAGACTTGCTGGGTGTCCGGCAATTTGCCGCCGTGATGGGCGGCAGCTTGGGTGGAATGCAGGCGCTGCAATGGTCGTTGTCCTACCCGGAGCGGGTGCGCCATGTGCTGGCGATCGCCGCCGCGCCGCACCTGACAGCAGAAAACATCGCCTTCAACGACGTGGCGCGCAACGCCATCCTGACCGACCCGGATTTTCACGGCGGCAATTTTTACGAGCGCGGTGTGGTGCCGAGGCGCGGCCTGCGCCTGGCGCGGATGCTGGGGCACATTACTTACCTTTCCGACGACGTGATGGCGGATAAATTCGGGCGCGAGCTGCGCTCCGGCAAGCTCGATTACGGCTACGACATCGAGTTCGAGATCGAATCCTACCTGCGCCATCAGGGCGACAAGTTTGCGGCCTATTTCGATGCCAACACCTATTTGCTGATGACCAAGGCACTGGATTATTTCGATCCCGCGCGCGAGTATGGCGGCAATCTGGACAAGGCGTTTGCCGTTGCCCGCGCGAACTTTCTGGTGCTGTCTTTCACCACCGACTGGCGCTTCTCCCCGGAGCGTTCGCGCACCCTGGTTAAGTCGCTGCTGCACAACCGCCTGAACGTGAGTTATGGCGAGATCACATCAACGCACGGGCATGATTCGTTCCTGATCCAGCACACCCACTACCACGAAGTGATGCGCGCCTACCTCGACAGGATCGCAGTGGAGGTGGCGGTATGAGCAGGAAGCAAGAGCACCCTGTGACTGGGATGCGACCGCCTGCGTGCGCCGCCGGACGCCGATACTCCGGCTCTCAAAATGACCGCATACACGCAAGGAAGGCGGCGGCAGCATGAGCGCGCACGACCACCCCTCTCTGGCTGCGGCCCGTCCGGATTTCGCCGCTATCGCAGCGTGGATACCGCATGGCGCCTCGGTGCTGGATCTCGGCTGTGGCGACGGCAGCCTGCTGCGCTACCTGCACGGAACGCGCGAGGTCGGCGGCTACGGCGTGGAAATTGACGACATCAACATCGTGGCATGCATCCGGAACGGCGTAAACGTGATCCAGAGCGATTTTGAAACCGGCCTGTCCAGCTTCGAGAACGAGGCATTCGATTATGTCGTCCTGTCGCAGACACTCCAAGCCACGCGCCACACCGAGGCGCTGATGCAGGAAATTCTGCGCGTGGGGCGAGAGGGCATCGTCAGCTTCCCCAACTTCGGCTACTGGCGCGGTCGCCTCAACGTGCTGCTGGGCAATATGCCGGTATCCAAGGATCTGCCTTACCAGTGGTACGATACCCCCAACGTACACTTGTGTACGCTGCATGATTTTGAAGTGTTCTGTGCCAAAAAAAACGTGCAT
>VIKH01000123.1 GCA_008080515.1 Gallionellaceae bacterium
GCAGTTTCTCTGTGTGCTCTGTGTTCTCTGTGGCTTGAATTGCGGTTTTAAGGTTTATTGCTCCTCACCCTGAATTTCTGGACAAAGTTTAGCGTATCAGACCGTTATCTGGTGCAGCAATTTGCGCACCGGAGACGGAATGGCTGCACGCATGGCCTCTTCCACACATAGCCATACCTTGGCCGGCTCCTGCGACTGCCCGGGCTTGACGGGCAGCCGCCACAATAGCGGCGTGATGTGCAGCCTGAAATGGGTAAAGGTGTGGGTGAAGGCGGGAAGAGCGTGCGCCTGCGCCGCATCCACGCCATATTGCCGGATGCCGCAATGGTCTTTGCCCGGCGCGCCATCCATTTGTGGCAGGCACCACAGCCCGCCCCAGATACCGGTAGCCGGACGTTTTTCCAGCAGGATGTCGGCACCGTTGAGCAACAGCAGGAACGTGCTGTGCTTTTCGGGCAGCGCTTTGCGGGCGCGCGGAGTGGGCAACTGCATAACCTGCCCATTCCGGTATGCCGCGCATTCTTCGTGCAGCGGGCAAACGGCGCACTGCGGTTTGCCGCGCGTGCAGACCAGCGCGCCCAGATCCATCAATCCTTGCGTGTAGCCCGCCAGATCCTGCTCCGGCAACAGGCCTTCAGCCTTGCGCCAAAGCTGCGCCTCGATCTTTTTCTCGCCGGTATAACCCGCGACCGCAAAATAGCGCGCCAGCACCCGTTTGACGTTGCCATCCAGAATTGCGCGCCGCTGCTGAAATGCGAAGACACCGATGGCGGCGGCGGTGGAGCGACCTACACCCGGCAGCGCAAGAATGTCATCGAAATTTTCCGGAAATCTGCCGCCGCGCTGCCGCATGATGATCTGTGCGGCACGGTGCAGGTTGCGCGCGCGGGAGTAGTAGCCCAGCCCGCTCCAGTGTGCCAGCACCTCGTCTTCGCTCGCCGCAGCAAGCGCTGAAACGTCTGGAAAGCGCGCGACGAAACGCAGGTAATAAGGGGTGGCAGTGGCAACCTGGGTCTGTTGCAACATGATTTCGGACAGCCACACGCGGTAAGCATCTGCGCCCTGCCAGGGCAGTTTATGGCGCCCGTGGCGGCGCTGCCAGCGGATCAGGCGCGCAGAAAAATCACTCATAAATAAACCGGGGCACACGAGCCTGCGTGCGCCCCTGGCTTGTATGGAAAACCGCAATCAGCCTTTCAGGCAAGCGCTCATGAACTTCTTGCGTTCATCCCCTTTCAGCTCTTTATCTTTGGCTTCCTGGTTGCAGGCCTTCATTTTTTCCTGCTGTGCAGATTTTTTGCCGCCGGGCACCGCGTCGGCGGCGGGCGCCGCATCGGCCTTCTTGCCCAAGCAATCTTTCATGAATGCCTTACGCTCATCACCCCTCAGATCTTTTTCCTTGGCATCCTTGTTGCAGTGCTTCATTTTCTCCTGTTGCGCCCCGGCAAACGATGGGGCAGAAACAGCAAGCAGCAAACTCAACCCGGCAAGTGCGATCAGCTTTTTCATTGCGATTCTCCTGTTAGAGTTAATCTGGGCGATCCCGGTCATGGCGAAAGCGCGCCCATTATAGTGCGGCGGAAAAGTTACGCCAGCCCCCTCTGCCTGTCGCAATCTACCAGAAACTTCTTTGCACGCCTGGCACTTCCTGCTCTTATGCCAGAGCCGGGCGGCCATGGTTTTGGCCGCAATCAACAAGCGGCACCGAGCGGTCGTAAAGCGTTTCCGGCGCTATATCAATGTTGCCTGGCCAGACCACCGTGCCGTAGCCCACGCGAGCCTGCGCGAACAAAGGCGTGTCCTTAATTTTTACAAACGGTTTTTTATCCATAAACGGGCGCATGTCGAACACCCGTTTTTCGCCATTTTCAAACTCAAGCAACAGCGCGTAATCCGCACCGACCTCGACCTTAACCACGTCCAGTAACGCTTCCATCTCAATCTCCTTTATTGCAGTGGAGCAATGCGAAAAGGTTCCTCACCCGCCACTGCCAGTTCCCAATCTGCCAGCAATTCGTCGCGATGGATCTCAATCCACGCCTGTACCATTTTTAGCTGTTTGGCAGGAATCTCACCTGCCAACACACGCCCATCCTCAATGGCGACGGAAGCTTTCATGCCTGAATAGCGCAGGTGAATGTGCGGTAGGTGATGGCGGTCATTGTCTTCGTAAAACATGGCGACAAGAATTCCGTAAAACATGCTGATGGTGGGCATACAAGCTCCTTTTTATGTTTCCCTGAAATCCAGTGCAACTTGCGTTAAGCAAAGTGTAGGGTGTCAATAAGCGAAGCGCATTGCACCGGATGTTTACAAGTATGGCGATAAGTCACTCATCCCTACTACACGGGCTATTTCGGCAGATGGATCACCGTTGGGCAATTTGCCGCAACGAGCGTTGGATATTCATAAAAACTGCACCATCAGCTTGATGTTGCGCTCGGAAAACCCTTTTTCCTCCGGCAGTTTGTTGCGTAACTCTTTTGTCAGACGCAGGATTACCCCTGCCTCCCAGCCTTCCTGCTTTTGCCGCCCGTCAATCAGACAGCCAATAGCCAACAACTCATGATTGACGGCCAGAATAGCCCGCGTTTGCGCCTGCCGAATGCGCTGCTTGATGTGCCGAACAGCAGGGCGGGATAATGCAACGCGGGGCTTGGTTTATAGGTGTTCATGCCGCACCTCACAACAACAGGGCTTTAATTTTTTGCATGGGTGGAATCTCACCTATCTGAACACGCCGACCTTCGATGACAACGGAGGTTTTCATGCCGGAATTTGCCTGCCTCATCAATTTCAATGCGAGCCACCCTATTTCTTGTGGAGCAGATGCTGGAAGACGGTAGTCATGGCGTATGACCAATGAACTTGTGCCTTCTGTGCCAATCCAGATTTCTCTGGCTCGGTCGATGTTCGGGTTGCAGCCACGAAAAATCAAGCTGCTTTGATTGATATGACATCAACCCTGTTTGATTGGGTGCCTGCTCTGCAAACTTGCCACAGGCAACCACTATTTCAAAGCTGGTGTCTATTGACCAAAGCCCTTGGTCAAATGCCCAGTGGTGATTCCGGCATAACGCCATGCCATTGGTAATGTCATCATTCTTACTTTGCGCAAACTGGTGGATGTGTGCCGCCTCGACCAGCGCAACCCCAGATGGCAGTAGCATCTTAATCCCACAAAGTGCGCAGGAGTAGTGATAAAGCGGCACAATTTGAAGTCTGAATTTGATGTCTCTGCCTTGTTTGACATCTTCCCCTCTTGCTGCTAATGGCACCGATTCTCCGTCTAAGGCGAAATCACTTGAATCCAAGCCCAGCATGGCAAGAAGCTTGATTCTTTCTTCCGGGGAAAACCAGTTGCCTGCAATCAAAATTTTTCGGGCAGCATCACGGTGGTCAGTGTTCTGCATCAATACAAAAAATTCTTCGGGAAGTTCTGCGTGTGAAATAACCTTATTTAACAGTTCCACGGATGTCGGGCGGATGCTATCAAGTGCGGCCTCTAACCCCAGAATAGCAACATGCTTGAGAAACCCATCGCTTTGGAGGTGAAAAAATGGCAATTCGGCACGACCAACTGATCTGCCTCGGGAGCTAACAACTTCCCAATAACCCAAGAAGCGAAAAGCAAGTTCAGGTGTCAGTTTTACAATGTTCGAGGTGATGCTGCCTTCCTCTATTTGGTCAAGGATTGCAAGCAAAAGAAGGGGTTTGTGTGGCGCCGGATTCTTTGAAGCCCTATCAACTCGCAGCTTTGCGAGTCTATTAAGCCAATCGTTAAGCATACGCTACAGCTTGTTGCAAATGCTGGTAGCTGACCTTTTGAAGCAGTTCTTCAGCCCATGTGTATTCGATGAAATCGATTTCTTCCTTGCTGATAAGTTTATCGCCAAAAATTTTTTCTGTTTCCAGCAGTTTGCCTAAAATCATCTTGCGCGCCTTAATGGTAAACGGCCCTGGGATGTGTTTGCCCGATAGCAGGTCAAATTGCATCCGGCCATTTCGGCGTTCCACCTGACGGTATTCAGGCTTGTTACGAATCTCTTTGATCCAGTCGCGGAAGTCCACCAGAGCTTTGAAATGGTGGTTGCCCACATCAATGAATCCCTGAAGACTCCTATCCTTTTCAACGACGGTGCATGTCCAGCACCCGAACCGGCTTGAAGACGTGCCGCAGCCTGGCGCTTCCTCCTTGGATAGTACTACGGGGCATTCCCCCCCTTCCGCATCACGATAAAGCTGAATAAGGTCTTTATGCGTGCCACCCCAAGGCGGCGGATATTGACCGAGAATTTCCCATACATCATCCAGTGTGAGATCAACGATAGGTCGATAGATATAAGCGCCAAGTAATTCAGCGTGCGGGGTCAGATTCGAGTTTTCCATATTCTGGAATTTGTCGATGGAATTACGGCGTGAATTGCTCTCATCTTTACGCACGCCGAGCACCACGATGGCAGCCCCATGTTTGGAAACATTGTTGAGAATATAGCTGCTGGTAGGCTGTATTTTCAAGCGGTCGGTACACCAGCGCATGCTCTGGTTTGGGCTAGGATAACCCTTGCCAATAAGAAGCGACCAGAATGTTTTCCCCTTTTCCGGCTTGGTGGTCACTACAGTTATCGGAAGCCCCAAGTTTTGGGCGGCATCTTCAATCTGTTGTTGCACTTTTACCATGTGGGCAATAACAAAAGGGCTTTCCACAAGGGTGTCGTTGGAAACTACATGTATTTCACGGGTGCGGGCAGAGGGTCGGACAGTCAAAACAGCTTCCAGAACGGCCTGAGCAACTAGCGTGCTGTCTTTTCCACCAGAGAAGCCAATAATCCAAGGATACCGCTGGACGTTAGACAAATATTCTGCCTTGATGTCAGCCACTATGGTTTCCCATAGAGTTAGGGCTTCGGATTGACAGGCGTAAGCAAGCTTCATCGGGGTATTTTAACTGGAATTATTATGCGCACATTACTCATCTTATTGAGCGGCTGATTCAAGTTCATTGTGCGACTAACAGGTGTGCAGTCAAGGCAGGGATATGCCTGTCCCTCAAAAAATCCGGTCGAGGATGCCGCCCCTCTTGATGTGTCGCATTCAATCGCCGCCTTGGTCATTCCGGCGGATACCCCTATTCGTTATTGGTTTTATCGTCCGGCAGCCCGTCAGGGCTGATATTCCCACGGCTTTACGTTTCCCAATGGGCAGATTTCATGCTACCAGCTTTCCAGGCCACCGGGCAGAATGCGGGAAGAAGGTCGGCCTGCCAGTAACTTCCCTTGCAATCCTGACCGCCGGTCATTTATCATCGCGTCATTAAATGACCGAGAGTCAGCTATGTCGAGGCCAGCAGCCAGCGCGGAAGCGCGCGAACAGCGCATCAACCAGTTGTTGGACGCAGCAATTTCGCTGTGGCTGCAACATCCAGGGCGCGTCCCCAGCGTGGCCGAGGTGGCGGATAGGGCCGCGCTGGCGAAAGGGACGGTCTACCTGTATTTCAAATGCAAGGAAGATTTGCTGCTGGCGGCACACGAGCGGCACGTGGCGGCGTTTTTTGACGCGCTGATCGCGCGCGCTTCGCGCCGCAAGCGCATGGATTTCGACGACATGATGCGGCTGACGCGGGAGCACATCGTGGGCGTCACCGCTTTTCTGCCCCTCGCCACGCTGGTCGCGGGGCTGATGCACAAAGGCGTCAGCCCGGAAGCGTCGCAAGCCTTCGACCGGCGCATCGCGGAGCGGCTGACAACTGCGGGCGAGTTGCTGTGCAACCACTTTGCCTTGCCCGGCGCGGCGGGCGGCGTGCGGCTGCTGATGCATTCCTACGCCCTGATTCTGGGGCTGTGGCAACTGGTGGGCTGCGAGCAACCGATCTGCACCAGCGCGGATGTCTCCGCGATGATGTTGCCGGATTATCCGTCCGAGCTGGATGCCGCCCTGCGCGCCCTGTGGCGGGGCACGTTCGATCAGGAGCTTTCTCATGCATAAACCCTTGTTGCTATTGCCGCTGCTGTTCCTTGCCGCCTGCGGAAAACCATCCGAGCCGCCGCCCGAGCCGCTGCGACCGGTGAAGACCGTGCGGGTTGGCGTTACCCCCGGCGCCGACGGCTTGAGCCTTGCGGGCGAGGTGCGCGCGCGCCACGAGGCGCCGCTGGGGTTCCGCGTGACGGGCAAGATTATCGGGTGCAGTTTCGATCTGGGTGATACGGTGCGGCGCGGCCAGACTCTGGCGCGGCTGGAGCCGGACGACTACCGGCTGGCAGAACGAGCGGGCGCGGCCGGCGTGGCCGAGAACCGGAGCGCGCTGATTCTTGCCGAGGCGGAGCTGGCGCGGTTCCGCAGCCTGCGCGAAAAAGGTTTCGTGTCGGCTGCGGCGCTGGATCAGAAGCAATCCGCTTTCGACGCGGCGAAAGCCAAAATGGATGCTGCACATTCCTCGCATGACCAGAGAGCGCGGCAGCTCGGCTACACCGGCCTGCTGGCGGACAGTGACGGCATCGTCACCGAAAAGTGGTGCGGTGTCGGGCAGGTGGTCAGTGCCGGGCAGCCGGTGCTGCACCTCGCGCGGAGCGGGGAAAAGGAAATCGCGGTCCACGTTCCGGAAAGCGGGCTGGAAGATTTTCGCGCAACCGGCGGTTTCGCCGTCGCCTTGAACGCGCTGCCGGATAAAACCTACTCGGGCAAGTTGCGCGAGCTGGCGGCGGCAGCCGATCCCGCGACCCGCACCTACGCCGCGCGCATCGCCGTGAGCGATGCCGACGCCGCCATGCATCTCGGCATGAGCGCGACGGTGCGCACGCAAGCGGGGAGCGGCTCTTTCATCCGCTTGCCGCTCGGGGCGGTGGTCAGTCGCGACGGCAAACCCGGTGTGTGGAAGGTTGATGATTCGGGTGTTGTCCGTGCGACTCCGATCAGCGTTGACCGCATCGAAGGCGACAGCGTGCGCGTGGCGGGCGGGCTGGCTGTAGGCGACATTGTGGTGACGGCGGGTGCAAACCTGCTGCGCGACGGCGAGAAGGTCAAGCTGCTGCCGTGAACGAAAAATGAACCTGAAAACCGCAGTTGAAACTACAAAAAACCGCTCATGCTTCGACAAGCTCAGCAC
>VIKH01000124.1 GCA_008080515.1 Gallionellaceae bacterium
AGCAGCGCCATCCAGATCCTTGCAAAATGGGTGGCCGCGCTCATTTCCCGGAAAGTGCGGGGCGGCAGCAAGCTCATTGCGATCAGTTCGGTAACAAGGTATCTCGATGCGCTATCCGAGCCGTTTGTCAAAACGGGATACGCGGTGGATATCCTGATGGCGGACGACGACGACATGACCGCATTTTATTCGGAGGTGATCGAGTCCCTGAAAGTGCGGGAAACAAAATATGTGGCCGATTGCCTGGCGCAGTTTCACAAGTGGGCGAAAAATAATTACGGCATCGAGGACCCGGACTGGGCCGAGCTGCCGGAGACGTTTTCCGGGCTGCGCGTCTCGCCTGGCGTCATCACCGAAGACGAGTACCAGAGCGCGCTCCGGATGCTCCTGGCGAGGCCCGGGCAGGATGCGCGCGCGCGGCTCGCCCCGGCTTTTCTTCTACTGTGCTGCTACCGCTTCGGGATGCGGAGCGGCGAGGCCTTCGGGATGTTGCGCGAAGATTGGGCCGCCTATCCGTATACGGTTGTGGCCCTTGTGCACAACAACAAATTCAGGAAACTGAAAACTCCGACCTCACGCCGCCAGATTCCGCTGGTTTTTGATCTGTCGGACGCGGAGAAGGAAATCGTCGGCCACTGGCTCGCGCATGCCGAGTCGGTGCACGGTTCGGACAAATCGGCGCCGCTGTTCTTTGACGAGGGCAAGAACAATAAATTGATGGCTGCCACGATCAAGAAAACGGCCATCGATGCGCTAAAAGCATCCACCGGAAACCCGTGTATTACGCTGCACCATGCGCGGCACGCGGCGGCCAACCGCGTGGCGCTCGCGCTCGGCGGCACGAGCCCGGGGATGTGGCCCGGGCTGAGCGGCGAAGCAGCAGCGACCGACAATAAAAATATCCCCGCTTTTTTGCTCGGCGACAACCGCCCTTCCAGGAGGAAGAGTTGGGCCGTTGCGCGATTCCTCGGCCATGCGCGCATCCTCACAACCCTGAGGAACTATATGCACTTTCTGGGGGAATGGGCCGACTCTTTCAAGGAATGGGGCGAGCGCGACCG
This sequence comes from Gallionellaceae bacterium, assembly GCA_008080515.1. GTDB lineage: Bacteria > Pseudomonadota > Gammaproteobacteria > Burkholderiales > Gallionellaceae > VIKH01. The sequence goes on from VIKH01000124.1 coordinate 1,062, forward strand.
TGCGCCGCATCTTCGCCACATCACCGTCCTGGATAATTTTCCGCGGGCAGCCGCATTGGAGGCCGATTTATCGGGGAGCGTTCCCGCCATGGTGGCACCTCCCTCACCATACACTCTGCTGAAATTTATGCGCCTGGTCGCGCGCGGCAGGCCATGCAAGGAAGCCGGTATGTTTCTGGGGCTCGATGCCGGGATCACAAACAAGCTGGAAGAGATGCTGAGGGCGGTCGGCCAGAAAGTTATAGTCAGGAAAATAGAGGGGCGGGTTAATGAAGCGACCGAATCTTCGCCGTTCCCGTTCCTCTACCGGGTCACCGAATCGGCCTGGAAAAGGCTGATCAAATGCACGGCTTCCATGGAAAAAGACCTCCCAGCTATTGATGTGCCATCCCATTTGCATATCACATGGATGGTGGGCGCGAGCCGTCAAATCGTCATGTGGGAGGAATGGCAGTTTGCCCTGATGAGGGCGATGTTAGAATATTATGGAATAGATCAATCCCGGTACCAGGTCATTCACACTGACCAGGTTGACCCCGACCTGATCGCCTGCGCAGATAAGCATGGCTTCAAGCCAATGCCACGTGGCGCATGGAAATCGAAGGTGAAAAAGAAATCAGAAAAAACGCGGGAGACGCCATTTCAGATTGATGCCGTGCACCGGCTTGAAGGCAGGCGGGAGCGGGTATGCGTGGATGTGAGGTGCGCAATTGCCTGGAGCGAGGATGACGAGAGCGCCATCAGGTGCAGCTTCGAGCTGATGGCGATGTTCTGCGTGTTTGCGTTCTCTGCCTTGGCAAACCGCAAAGCCGCATAGCCCGGAGGAATATCGAAGGAATTTCAGGCTTGCGCAACCGCGTGGCCCGCCTCCGTATCCGGGTGCGAAGCATCAAGCTGCACGGGTTCTGCGAACGCATGCCAGGGGTGTCAGTCGCTCCACAAGGTGGAAATTGGTACGGCCCAGACTCTTTCTCCAACTGACAGCGTATCGTTGCCGTCATATAGCACGATGCCGTTAACGAATTTCTTTCCCGCGAGCGCGGCCAGTTTTTTTAACCCGGCCAGATCGCCAGTGTTGATGCTAGCCGCTGCTTTGACTTCTACGCCCACGATTTTGCCTGCAGAATTCTCGATCACAAAATCCACCTCTATCTGATCCTTGTCGCGATACATAAATACAGCGTAGTCCCGATCCGCCCAGGTCGCCTGCTTCAGCAGCTCCGAATAGATAAAGCTTTCCAGCGCGCGGCCAAATTGCTGGCGATCGCGGTCGGCGCACGCTTCCGTCAGGCCGATGAGCGTGCTGAGCAGGCCGGAATCAATAAACTGTATCTTGGGTGTCTTGACGATGCGGCTGAGACGATTGCTAAACCATGGCTCCACTCTGCGCAGCAGGAACATCTGCTCAAACACGGTGAGGTATTTGTTGGCGGTCTTGCTATCCAACCCCACCTGCCCGCCCAGTTGCGCGAAGTTGCACAGTTGCCCGGCCATATGTGCCAGAGAACCGAGCAACCGGGGCAACTGGCCCAGCTTGTCGATGCTGGCAATGTCGCGCACGTCTCGCTGAATAAGGGACTCGACATACTGTTTTGCCCATGCGGTGCGGCGGCGCGAGGTTGCTCGCAAAGCCGCCTCGGGATAACCGCCGCGCAGGACTCTCTCAATCAGCTTTTCCCCTGCTGCCGGGTGCTTTGTTGCCGGGATGCGCCCATCGAAAACCGCATCGATCCATTTGCCTTGGCTCGCTTGCATTTCGCATCCGGCAAGCGGGAGCATCGTCAGAGTTTCCATCCGCCCCGCCAGCGAGTCTGCCACAGTGGGCAGCGCCATCAGGTTGGCCGATCCGGTCAGGAGAAAACGGCCCGGCCGGCGATCTTCATCCACGGATTTCTTTATAGCCAACAGGAGCGCGGGTGCCCTTTGCACTTCGTCAATCACCGCGCGGTCGATGCGCCGGATAAACCCGACCGGATCCTGGCGTGCGGCCAGCAGTGTCAATTCGTCATCCAGCGTAATGAACTTGCGGCCATCCGCCGCAAATTGGCGCACGAGCGTGGTTTTGCCCGCCTGGCGCGGGCCGTTTAGCAGCACCACCGGCGTATCGGCCAGCGCCTCCTCGATGCGTGGCCGGATATATCGCGGATAAATTTGAGCTTCTTCAACCATAGAGCTGCCTCAACCTGAAGGTATGAATTCTATGGCAACCGGGGAATCAAGTCACGTCCAATATGGAAATAAACCTCGTCTAATATGGAATTATGAGTGCGATTATCTGATGTTGAGGTGGCAAAAAACTGAGGGCAACCCGAGGGGCCGCGCAGAGCATCAAGGCTGGCCTATGCTGCCAGCGGCAGCATCTGCTTCAGTTGTTCCTTGATCTGGCTGCGGGCCTCGCGCAACTCGTACTCGTCCTGCAAGCCCATCCAGAACTGGGCGGAAGTGCCGAAAACTTTTGCCAGGCGCAGGGCGGTATCGGCGGTGATGCCGCGTTTCCCCAGCACGATCTCGTTAATGCGGATGCTGAGCTGACTTTCCCGGTCAGCCTTCATCGCCCCGATCCGGCTGGCGGGCTGAACCCGCAGGTCGTTCCAAGGCCGCGCCTTGTCGAGCATGAACAGTTTGCGGGGCACTTATCCTTGCCAGACATTTTCGGTTTCCTACTATCTCTGTGCTGCTAGAACAATTGTATTTTCTCATCGACAGCCTCCACTATATCTCCCAGGGTTAATGAGCGGCGCCCAAGCTCATTAATATTTTCTGTAATTACGAACTTGTTTTCTTGCCTGCTTATCATCAACAGGGTCAATTTCCTAAAAAATTTTTCGCAATCAAAATATACCTGCTCGGAATCGCCGCTCCCGCTGATCAGAAAAACCAAACTTTCTGACAGGCGCATGCCGTCAACAAACGCGCCAAAATCCGGGATAACTTTGTTTTTTGGATCCATGCGCGGTCGCTTCGCAAATGCTGGGATGATTCCTGATCTATATATTCCCTTGAAAGAAATTGGCGCATGAATTTTTTTCCCGCCATATAACCGCAAGAATTGGTAAGCATGTTGATCGAGCAGGGATAATTGCTCATTGCTATACTTTGGCTGCAAAACGGAGTGTTGAAAAGTGTTGGCCTCATCTTGGGTGACACACAGAATAAATTCTTCTAACAAATGAGATATCTGGGAATGATCTTCATTTGAAATATCTTGATCAAGGACAACATCAACGACAAGTTTAGCCAACCCGGCAACTCGCTTCCCGTAATGCACCGCACGAATGCCATGACTATTTTCTGCAAGCAAAATGCCGAGCGCTGCTACCCAGTCTCCAATTGCAATTAAATGCTCCGAATTAAAATCTTCCGGGTCAAAAATAAATATATCCTCGAAGATTTCGAAAGAAAACAGATGGGATGATTCGAATGAGAGCAGCAGGCTTCCCCGATCATTGATAAGCGCCCGGCTATTAATGGTAGAGCTCACACCAAATGGTCACCGCGCGGGTTTTTGAGCTAAAAAATTGGTGACGACTGCGTATTTCTGGTCACCAAGATTTGAATATCGACCCTTTGAAAGCTAGCATCCACGCGCCATGCGGAGATAATGGTTACTTACATGGCTGCTAGTTTTTTGTGGTCGGGGTGAGAGGATTCGAACCTCCGACTCCTGCGTCCCGAACGCAGTACTCTACCGCGTCCCGAACGCAGTACTCTACCAGGCTGAGCTACACCCCGAATTGCGACATTTTAGTTACTTTTCGATTTCCTTTCATCCGAAAATTGCAATATCGCGTCATTAAAATTGGCGCGCGGCGGCAAAATTGGCCAACTGCAACAGGGATTGTTTGTATTCCGTGTCCGGCAGTGAAGCGAGCGCCGCACATGCCTCATTCGCTTCCCGCTGTGCTTGTTGTCTGGTATAAGCCAGCGCGCCGGTCTGCTGGATTACCTGTAACACTTCAGCAAAGCGCGCAAGTTCGCCTTGTTCGATAGCCTGGCGCACCACTGCAACCTGATTGGCGTCGCCGTGTTGCATGGCGTAGATCAGCGGCAGGGTGGGCTTGCCTTCGGACAAGTCATCTCCCAGATTCTTGCCGGTTTCGTGTTCGTCGCCGGAATAATCCAGCACGTCGTCAACCAGTTGGAACGCGGTTCCCATGTGCATGCCGTATTTTGCCGCCGCTTCCTCGCTGGCCTCGTCGGCTTTAGCCAGAATTGCGCCCAGGCGCATCGCGGCCTCGAATAGCTTTGCGGTTTTGCAGTGGATCACGTGCAGGTAGTTGGCTGCATCCACGCTGGCATCATGGCGGTTCAAAAGCTGTAGCACCTCACCCTCGGCGATGGTGTTGGTGGCGTCCGCCAGCGTCCGCATCACGCGCATGTCGCTCACGTCTACCATCATCTGGAACGCGCGCGAATACAGAAAATCGCCGACCAGCACGCTTGCCGCGTTACCGAACAACGCGCTGGCAGTCGCATTGCCCCTGCGCATGTCGGATTCGTCCACCACGTCATCGTGCAGCAGGGTGGCGGTGTGGATAAACTCGACCACAGCAGCCAGGTTGTGGTGGTGCTGGCCGGTATAGCCGAATGCTTTGGCGGACAGAATCACCAAGGCCGGGCGCAAGCGCTTGCCGCCGCTGTTGGTGATGTATGCGCTGACCTGGTTGACCAGGGCGACTTTGGAGTGCAGTCGAGTGCGTATGACGTTGTCCACGAGGGACATATCTGGCGCGAGCAACTGTTTGATGGATTCTATCGTCACGGCAGGTACTGGAAAAGTCCGCGATGTTATAAATTATGCGGACGCGGTGTCAAGGAAGATGTAATTATTGGCAGCTGTAATTTTCGGGTAGCATTGTCGCATAAAAACTTATTGCTCAAAATGCCGCGTCATGAAAAATAAAGCGCTTTCCGCTCTTGTCTGGATTCTCGTCGCCCTGCTCGGTGCAGCCGCCGTAGGCGGCATCGCGCTCAATCGCGGCGAATCCATCAACGCGTTGTGGTTTATCGCCGCAGCGGTATGCGTGTATGCCATCGCTTACCGCTTTTACGCGGCATGGATCGCCAGCAAGATTCTGCTGGTTGACCCCACTCGCGCCACGCCCGCAGAGCGCCTCGACAACGGGCGCGACTATGTTCCAACCAACCGCTGGATCGTGTTCGGCCACCATTTTGCAGCCATCGCCGGGCCGGGGCCGCTGATCGGGCCGACGCTGGCCGCCCAGTTCGGCTATCTGCCCGGCACGCTGTGGATTCTGGTCGGCGCGGTGCTGGGTGGTTGCGTGCAGGACATGGTCACACTGTTTTTTTCCACGCGGCGCAACGGTCGCAGCCTGGGCCAGATGGCACGCGACGAGCTGGGGGCCATCGGCGGCATCGCGGCGCTGGTCGCCACGCTGCTCATTATGGTTATCCTTATCGCGGTGCTGGGGCTGGTGGTGGTCAATGCCATGAAACACAGCCCGTGGGCCACTTCCACCGTGGCTGCCACCATCCCCATCGCCATGCTGGTCGGCCTGTACATGCGCAACATCCGCCCCGGTCGGGTGCTGGAAGGTTCGCTGCTCGGCGTTGCCCTGCTGCTGCTGGCCGTTGCGGGCGGCGGCTGGCTGGATCACCAGCCAGGCCTGCGCGAATGGTTCAACCATCCCGGCCTGCCGCTGGCCTGGTGCGTCATCGCTTATGGTTTTGCCGCCGCGATTTTGCCGGTATGGTTGCTGCTGGCACCGCGCGATTACCTTTCCACTTTCATGAAGCTCGGCACGGTAATCCTGCTGGCGCTCGCCATCGTCTGGTTGCAGCCTTCGGTGAAAATGCCCGCGCTCACGCAGTTTGTGGATGGCAGCGGCCCGATTTTTGGCGGAAAATTATTCCCCTTCGTGTTCATCACCATCGCCTGCGGCGCGATTTCCGGTTTCCATTCGCTGATCGCTTCCGGGACGACCCCGAAATTATTATCCAACGAACGCGACATCCGCATGATCGGCTACGGCGGCATGGCGCTGGAGTCCTTTGTCGCGATCATGGCGATGATCGCCGCCACGGTGCTGGATCCCGGCGTGTATTTCGCCATCAATTCACCGGCGGGAGTGGTGGGCAAGGAAGCGGCGGCGGCAGTGGCAAAAATTTCCAGTTGGGGCTACCCGGTCACGGTGGAGCAGATGAACGCGCTGGCAAAGCAGATGGGCGAGGCCACCCTGTTCGCCCGCACTGGCGGTGCGCCTTCGCTGGCGGTCGGCATGGCCAGCATCTTCGGCAGCGCCTTCGGCCAGGGCATGCTGGCCATGTGGTACCACTTCGCCATCATGTTCGAGGCGGTTTTTATCCTTACCACGCTGGACGCTGGCACGCGCGTCGGGCGCTTCATGTTGCAGGATGTGCTCGGCAACATCTGGCCCAGGCTGGGCGAAACCTCCTGGTATCCATCGGTGCTGCTGTCCAGCGGAATTGTTGTTGCGGCGTGGGGATACTTTCTTTACATCGGTGTGATTGACCCCAACGGCGGGGTCAACATCCTGTGGCCGTTATTCGGCATCGCCAACCAGATTCTTGCCGCTATCGCGCTGTGCGTGGCCACCGGCATCCTGGTCAAATCCGGCAAGCTGAAATATGCCTGGATTACCGCGCTGCCGCTTGCCTGGCTGGCCACCATCACCAGCGCGGCGGTATGGGAGAAGCTCACCAGCCCTGATATTCGCATCGGCTTCCTCGCCGCCGCCAACGATCTTGCCGGCAAACTTGCGGCTGGTGCGTTGCCGCCGGAAAAGGCGGCGGTCGCGCCGCAACTGATATTCAACCTGCGGCTCGACGCGGTACTGGCAGTATTTTTTGCCTGTCTGTTGTGGGTGATCGTGGCCGATATGCTGCGTGTTTGCGCCCGCCACCTGAGCGGCAAGCCGGTGCCGCCCCTGTCCGAGGCACCGCACCATCCAACGCAGATGGAGGAAGCATGGGCGCGCGATTGAACAGCCTGCAACGCACGTTGCAACGGGTCTGGCGCGGTATCCGCCAGGTGAGTGGCGACGATGCTTACGAGCGCTATCTGGCACATTGCACCGCCTGCCACGTGGACGGGCCACGGCTGTCACGCAGGGAATTTTTTCTGCGCCAGGAACAGCAGAAATGGGGTGGAATCAAGCGGTGTTGCTAACGATTAATGAGCCAGCGCGACCCTGGATTTTTTGCAGAGCAAGGCAGGCGGCGTTCCCGCGACAGGCCATGTAGGGCGGCGCAAATCAGGTGGACTGCCAGGCTTGGCGCAACAGGGCGATCCCATGCGCCCCGTGACGCATTGCAGTTTCCATGTTTTCGCCGTGTAGCCCGCCCAGCGCATACACCGGAATTGCTGATGCTGCGGCGAGCGCGGCAAATCTTTCCCATCCAAGAGGTGCCGCACCCGGATGGCTCAACGTTGGCAGCACCGGACCCAGCACCGCAAAATCCAGCCCCAAATCGGCAGCCCGGCGCAATTCTGCGGCATCGTGGCAGGACGCCGCGCACCATTCCATATCCGGGCGCGCATTGCATTCGGCAAGCCGCGCACTGCTGAGGTGTACTCCATCCGCGCCGACCTCTTGCGCCAGTTCGACATCGCTGTTGAGCAGAACATGCGCTCCGTGCGCGTGAGCCAGATCCAGTACGCGCAACGACAAGTCGCGTAGCGCTGTGCGCGACAGGTTTTTCTCGCGCACCTGCACCAGTCGCAACCCGCCTTGCAGCGCGCGCTGCAAGCGGCGCAGGAATTCTTCGCGGCCCAGCTCGGCAACGTTGCTGATGGCATACAGGGGCGGCAGTTGCAGTGCGCGCAGAACGGGCGCATTGGCGGGCAGCAGCGGGCCGACCGTAATGTCGGATACGGTCTGCCAGATCAGTGACTGGTTTTCGCGGCCATGCGGCTCACCGTGCCAGCGCAGCACGCGAAAAAAGTTCAGGCGCACCGTAGCGTGGGGGTAGGTGAACACGCGCGTCAACCAGGGGTGGGCTTCGATGATCTCGATACCCAGCTCTTCGTGCAACTCGCGGCACAAGGCACGGAGCGGCGACTCGCCCGGCTCGATCTTGCCGCCCGGGAATTCCCAGTAGCCCGCATAAACCTTGCCAACAGGCCGCTGCGCCAGCAGGAAGTTTTCTTCGCGCAACAGCACGGCGGCGGCAACTTCGACAACGGGAGTGTTCATGGTATTCAACGCACTTTTTGCGGGAACAGCCCGCATTCGTTCGGGCTAAAAAACAAACCCCGCGCAAGGCGGGGTTTGCCGGTTATTGCATGCGGCCAGCAACGGTTACATCATGCCTTCCATGCCGCCCATGCCACCCATACCGCCGCCACCCATGCCCGGAGCCGGTTTGTCTTCCGGCAATTCGGCCACCATGCATGCGGTAGTGAGCATCAGCGTCGCCGTATTCGCTGGTAGCGGCGTTATAGCCGAAGCTACCTTTGCCTTCCATCACCTTGTTGGCCACCACCGATGGCTCGTCGCCCGCGTTGGCGACGATCGCGCGCAACGGGGATTCAATGGCGCGCAACACGATGGTGATGCCCGCGTCCTGGTCGTGGTTGTCGCCCTTCAAGCCTGTTACCGCGTTTTTGGTGCGCAGCAAAGCCACGCCGCCGCCGGGGACGATGCCTTCCTCTACCGCCGCGCGGGTCGCGTGCAGCGCATCTTCCACACGTGCTTTCTTTTCCTTCATTTCGACTTCGGTCGCGGCACCGACCTTGATTACCGCCACGCCGCCAGACAGCTTGGCCTTGCGCTCCTGCAGCTTTTCCTTGTCGTAGTCGCTGGAGGATTCCTCGACCTGCTTGTTGATCTGGGCGATGCGACCTTGAATCGCATCGTGCTTGCCGATGCCATCAATGATGGTGGTGTTGTCCTTGCCCACTTCGAGGCGCTTGGCTTGGCCCAGATCGGCCAGCGTCGCTTTTTCCAGCGTCAGGCCCACTTCCTCGGCGATCACGGTGCCGCCGGTCAGGATGGCGATGTCTTCCAGCATGGCCTTGCGGCGGTCGCCGAAGCCGGGCGCCTTGACGGCAACGGTCTTCAGGATGCCACGGATGTTGTTCACCACCAGGGTTGCCAGCGCTTCGCCTTCCACGTCTTCGGCGATGATCAGCAGCGGGCGGCCAGATTTGGCAACTTGTTCCAGTACCGGCAGCAGATCGCGGATGCTGGAAACTTTTTTGTCGTGCAGCAGGATGAACGGGTTGTCCATCGCCACGATTTGCTTGTCCGGGTTGTTGATGAAATAAGGCGACAGGTAGCCGCGGTCAAACTGCATGCCCTCGACCACTTCCAGTTCGTTGTTGAGCGACTTGCCGTCCTCGACGGTGATCACGCCCTCCTTGCCGACTTTCTCCATCGCGTCGGCGATGATTTTGCCGATGGCCGCGTCGGCGTTGGCAGAAATCGAGCCGACTTGCGCGATCTCGGTAGAGGTGGTGCAGGGCTTGGATTGCTTCTTCAGCTCTTCCACGACGGTGATGACCGCCTTGTCTATGCCGCGCTTCAAATCCATCGGGTTCATGCCGGCGGCAACGAACTTCATGCCTTCCTGCACGATGGATTGCGCCAGCACGGTCGCGGTGGTGGTGCCGTCACCGGCCACGTCGGAAGTCTTGGAAGCGACTTCCTTGACCATCTGCGCGCCCATGTTTTCAAACTTGTCCTTCAGCTCGATTTCCTTGGCGACGGACACGCCGTCCTTGGTGATGGTGGGGGCGCCATATGAGCGATCCAGCACCACATTGCGGCCCTTCGGGCCGAGAGTAACCTTGACCGCATCGGCCAGTATATTGACACCCGCAACCATTTTGTGGCGTGCGGCATCATGGAATTTCACGTCTTTTGCTGCCATGTTCCTGTCTCCTAAAGTTCGTTAACTGCGCGGTTCTTATGCTGTTCAGGCTTCAACTACGCCGATAATGTCATCTTCGCGCATGGTCATATATTCGACGCCATCCATCTTGAAGGTCTGGCCGGCATATTTGCCGAACAGCACCTTGTCACCGACTTTCACATTCATCGGGCGCAGCTTGCCGTCATCGCCGATTTTGCCGTTGCCTACGGCGATAATTTCACCTTGATCGGGCTTCTCGGCTGCGGCATCGGGAATCACGATTCCAGATGCGGTTTTGCGTTCTTCTTCCAGGCGTTTAACAACAACACGGTCATGCAAAGGGCGAACTTTCATTCTTTACTCTCCTAAAACAAATGGTTAGGTCAACAGCGGCACTTCGGTTTAGCACTCGCCATCAACGAGTGCTAATAATAAGGGCGGAGCGAATTTTTTTCAACTGGTAGAGTTGCTAGCAGTAGACGGGAAGTTTGAATTTCGTTGCGTGGCAGATAGAAAATCGTTGCGTGGCAGATAGAAAATCGTTGCGAAATACGGGAAGAGCCGAGTTTTGCGGGAAGTGTGCGGGATACACGAAAATGCGCGGAACCGTTTATTTCGGCACACGGAATGAGCGAAACCAGCGCGGGTATTGGGTTCCAGGTAATTTTGCAGGCAAAAACGGGCACTGGGTGCTTGGGTGGCGGCCTCACAACACCTGCAACGCCACGTAATTGTTGTTCGTGTCGAACGGGTCGCTGATGTCGCCATCGTACAGGCTGACGGAGACGTGCTCGTAGTACGAAGGCGTGGCCGACCAGTAACGGACGATACCCCCCTGCCAATCGGACGGCACACCGTTGATGTTTGTGCCCGTCCCCGTGCCGTTGTAGCCGTCCCAGATCGCCAGCAGGTCGTCGTAGGTGGGATTGGTCTCCCCAGCGGGGCTGTTGTCGATGGCGGTGCCGGGCTGATAAGCGTTGATTCCGTTCGGGTAAGCCGCGCCGCCGTTGGCCGTGGGCAGGGCGAGCTGCACGCCATTGAGCGTGGCGTCCAGCACGTCGTGGGTGGTGGTGTCGACGCCACCGTTCAGAGCACCGCTGTCGGCGCTGGTGCCGTCGCCGGAACGATCCCAGTAGTAGTACCAGTTGCCCTCCACGTTGACCGGGGCGATGAGAAAGCCGTGGCCGCCCAGATCAATCACCGATTGGCCAAGAGTGTAGGTGGCCTCGGCCACGTCGGTTACGGTCAGGGCAACATTCTGCCCGATGGCATTGCCCACCGCGTCGGTGGCGGTAACGGTGATGTCGTAAACGTTGTTGCCGCCACTATCGGCGGGCGCTTCGTAGTCCGGGCTGGTTATGAAAGTGACCGCGCCGGTGGTGGCGTGGATGTCGAACAGCGCCGCGTCCGTTCCGCCGAGGGTGTAGGTGACCCCGGTGTCGCCATCCGCCGTGGCATCGTAGGCAGTGCCGGTGCCATTTTCGGCAAAGCTGGCGCTGGCGCCGCTGCTGAAAACAGGGACGGGGGCATCCACGGTCACCGTATTGGCCGCTGCCGTCGACAGGTTGCCCGCCGCGTCGGCGGTGTAGAGCTTGTAGGTTCCATTGACGAGCCCTGTTGCCGCCAGGTTGGTGTCGGTGTTGATCGCCGTGATCGCAACCTGATTCCATTGGTTGTCCGCAGCGGCGGTGATGCTGGCCACATTGGTGACCGTCACCGTGCTGTTCACCAGATACGCCGTGCCGATTTCGCTGCTCTGCACCACGGCGTTGCCGGTTGCAGATATCACTGACGGGTGCGCGATCGTGCCGTCGGCATTGAATTTCTGCACGAAAATGCTGTAGTCATTCGCGCTGTCCATGCCACCCCAGATCACGACATATTCGCCAGCACTGCCGACCGCGGTGACTTGGGGTTTTTCATCCCAGCCGTCGGTCTTGCCGACGGCTTCGAGCTGGACAGGCGGGTTGCCGGTCGTCGTGCCGTCGGCATTGAATTTCTGCACGAAGATGCTGAGGTCACTCGCGCTGTCAAAGCCATACCAGGTCACGACATATTCGCCGGCACTGCCGACGGCGGTGATTTGGGGGGCGAAATCGTTGCCGGTGGTATTGGCAATAGCCTCAAGCTTGACGGTGCTGCCGGTCGTCGTGCCGTCGGCATTGAATTTCTGCACGAAGATACTTTGGTCACCCGCGCTGTCTATACCCTGCCAGGTCACGACATACGCGCCGGCACTGCCGACTGCGGTGATTTGGGGATAGCGATCGCTGCCGCTGGCATTGCCGATGGCTTCGAGCTGGACGGTGTTGCCGGTCGTGGTGCCGTCGGCATTGAATTTCCGCACGAAGATACTGTAGTCAGCCGCGCTGTCCCAGCCTTCCCAGGTCACAACATACTCGCCAGCACTGCCGGCTGCGGTGACTTGGGGATAGGAATTGAGTCTGATGCTGCCGGCTGCGGTGGCTTGGAACTGGACAGGCGTGTTATTGGTCGTGGTGCCGTCAGTATTGAATTTCTGCACAAAGATGCTGAGGGAAGCCACGCTGTTCTCACCCCACCAAGTCACGACATACTCGCCGGCGCTGCCGACTGCGGTGACTTGTGGATCGTAATCGATGCCAGCGGTGTTGCCGATGGCTTCGAGCTGGATCGGCGTGTTGCCGGCTGTGGTGCCATCGGCATTAAATTTCTGCACGAAAATGCTGTAGTCATTGGCGCTGTCCATACCACGCCAGGTTACGACATATTCGCCGGCGCTGCCGACTGCGGTGACTTGGGGATAGTCATCTCTGCCGTTGGTCTTGCCGATGGCTTCGAGCTGGACGCGCGTGTTGCCGGTCGTGGTGCCGTCGGCATTGAATTTCTGCACGAAGATACTGAAGTCACTCGCGCTGTCAGAGCCCCACCAAGTCACGACATACTCGCCGACACTACCGACCGCGGTGACTTGGGGAGGGTAATCGGTGCCAGAGGTATTGCCGATAGCTTCGAGCTGGACGGGCGTGTTGCCGGTTGTGGTGCCATTAGCATTGAATTTCTGCACGAAGATGCTGAAGTCATTCGCGCTGTCATAGCCAGCCCAGGTCACGACATACTCGCCGGCGCTGCCGACTGCGGTGACTTGGGGGTCGGCATCGGTGTTGTTGGTATTGCCGATAGCTTCGAGCTGGACGGACGGTATCGCCAATAGCAGCAGATTCGCCGTCGGGGCGGTGGTGTCCACCAGGTAGCCGGCATTATCCGCAACCTCTACATGGGTG
>VIKH01000125.1:0-6248 GCA_008080515.1 Gallionellaceae bacterium
CCCCGCCTGTATCGGGCCGACGGCGAAGCCGACCGGCGAGGCGTCACCCGCGCCCGCCGTGCGGGCTGCGGTGCGCTCGGCGGATCGGCAAGCCGGGGCGCTTTTTGCCCCGGCGTCCGGCGCGCCAGCGCCGGGAGACGGCGGCCCGGAGAAATGGGCTTATGTCGGCGGTGCCGTTCGCCGCCTGGTGCCGGTGTCCTTCGCGGCCAAAGACTGGGGCGTCACTTCCAGGCGCATCCGCGCCCTGCTCGCCGCCGGTCGCTTGGAAGGATGCAGGCGGGACAATGGTTACTTGGGAGGTTTACCACCCGTACAGGGTCGAGCACGGCTTGCGCGGCCCCGCGTTGCAGCATCGAAAAAAGCCGGAACTGAATGCGGCATGATTTCAAATAACCCTTTACAGGAGTATGGAAAATGATGAAGATGCAAAAAGTCGGCATGGTTTCACGTGCCAGTAATTTCGAGATAAACTATGCAACGCATTGTTTAATAAAAATATTTGCGATGCATTTGTGAGCAACGACAGGAACGGCTTCGCAAGGTTAAAACCACCGGCTTTAGCCGGTCAGCTTTGGTCTTGCAAATTCAGCAAGAGTGGAATAACAGAATCACGTTCCCCTTGCTGGTGTTGCTCGGTTAGCCTGCCGCGAGCAGGAGGACTTTAGTCCTCTGCGGCAGGTTGCGCTAACCCACCTGCTTTAGCAGGTGGTAGTTAAGTTGCTAAAGAAATGGATATTTTGCCGATATTAATTGGTAACCAGTTTGCTTAAGAAGATGGCAATCTGGCTTTTTCAGTCCTTACAAAATAAAATCCTTGCAAAAATCAAAGCGTTACTTAACGGGGCGTTTATGTTCACAGAAAATCATTCTCAACGAGCATCCTTTTTTTTCACCCCATTGGTTATTGCCTTGCTTGCCGGAACTGCCAATGCCGCCGACGCGGCATGGATGGGATATACCGATGCAAGAATCACGATGGATATGGAAAAGCTGTTGAACTGGAATGCAACAACCGTTTTCTTCCAATATCACAGCGAGCTTGGCAGCAAGTTTAACCGGGATTACGTCGGTAGCTTTGTCGGTGTGAACAACATCGAAGTTGGCACAAATACTGCCCAATTTCTCCACGCCTGGCTGCAAAAAAACTTCTCCGATAACAGCTTGTCGGTGCTGGCTGGCCTTTATGCGATTGATTCCGAATTCTATGTTACCGACACTTCCAGTGTATTTACCCAGACTCCTTACGGCATGGCGAATGACTTGGGGCAGGCAGGCCCGCCGATTTACCCGGTTGGCGCATTGGCCTTGCGTGTGAAGTACACCTCACCTGGACAGAACTTCTACTTGCAAAGCGCCGTGACGGATGGCGTACCGGGTGATCCCAACAACCCGCACGGCACACATATCAAGCTGGGAAATGGGGACGGTACGCTTTCTATTGTCGAATTTGGATATACGCCACAATTAAACGAACAGCCTTCCGAATCAACCCAGCAGGATGTCCGCGAAGAAAGCGAATCCTTTAACAAGACCGCCATTGGTTTCTGGAACTACACTGCGCGTGCAGACGACCAAGATCCCGCCAATATAGACGCGTTCGGCAACCCGCTACGTCGCCCAAACCGTGGAGCTTACTTCTTGGCGGAGCGCACTTTGATGATCGAGAAGGATCACCCCTCGCAAGGATTATCGGGTTTTGTCCGTTTTGGCGTGGCAAACAAGGATATTCACCAAGCCGACTGGACCGGAAGCTTGGGTCTGCGCTACCGGGGGCTGATCGACGGACGCGACGATGACATCGCCGCCGTTGGGGTCACCGTCAGCCACGCCGGCGAGCCATACCGGCGCACCAACGCCAGCTTGAGCAGCGAAACAAGCGTGGAGGCTACCTACCGCGCACAGGTCAATCCTTGGCTCGCGTTACAGCCCACGCTGCAATATGTCCAGCACCCCGGCATGAATCCAGTCACAATGAACGTGTGGGTGGTTGGCGTGCGGATCGAGGCGGCCTTTTAGCGTATAGCTATAGATACAGAGTTCACCCAGACGCAAAGCACAACAACTTGTGTATACTTCCCCGCCATGCGCAACTGCCTGTTTTTTCTTCTTGCCATCATGCTCTCACTGAACGCCTCCTATGCGGCATCGGTGGGTGTTTGCGATGCGATGGAACACACATCGGATCGCGCCGCGCATTTCGGGCATCACAGTCACGAACACAGTGATGCCCATGCCCACAATGATCTGCCAGCCAGCTTTGATGTGACGGGCGACACGTCTTCGGTCAGCGATCGCTGCCATAACCATGTCCATCCCAGTTTTTCCTATATTCTGCCGAACATCATTGGCGTAATGCCGTTGGCTGGCAATAGCCAGATGGTTGCAGCACCAGCCGACGCTCTCATCTCCGTACCACAAACTCCTCCTGCTCGCCCGCCTAGGGCAACTCTCGCCTGAATCGGCGGGACGCATTTCTCTGTAGCACCCCGCGCTTGACCCTGTGAAGGGTTTGGCTGCGTCCCGTCGAAATCCACTTTTTTATGGTCCATCACAAGGTTAAAACCATCGGCTTTAGCCGGTCAGCTTTAGCCTTGCAAATTCAGCAAGAGTGGAATAACAGAATCAGGCAGGCTGCGCTAACCCACCTGCTTTAGCAGGTGGTAGTTAAGTGAGGGTTCCGATGATTCTACATCTGCAAAACATTTTGCTTGCTGCGGCCATCGTTGCGGTAATGAGCCTGTTTGTCCAGCCAGCGCTGGCGGGCCAGCCCCTGACCGAAGGCGAGAGCCTGCGTATCGGGCTTGCCCGGTCGGAATTGGGCGACCTCGCCCGCGCGCGCGCCGGTGAAGCAGAAGCCGATGCGCTGGAAGCGGACCTTTGGGCGAATCCGACGCTGGAATATTCACGCGATGAGTCGCGCAATGGCACGGGTGTCAGGGAAGAAACCTGGCAGCTATCGCAGTCTTTTGATTTCTCGGGGCGGCGCAGGCTGAAGCGCGAGGCAGGCGGGCAACACATTGCCGCGGCAGCAGCCGATGCCCGCCTGTATCGCGCCGGGCTGGCCGCAGAAATCCGCCATGGTTTCTTCCAGTTATTGTTGCACGAGCGGCAACTGGCGGCGCTCGATGCCTGGGTTAACCGCTTCGCCGAGGTCGAACGGGTCGTCGGCAAGTTGCGCACCGCCGGTGAGGCCTCCGGCTATGACCTGCGGCGTCTGGCTCGCGAACGGCAGGCAGCCGCAGCGCGGCGCACGGAAATGCAGGCCGAACTGGAACGCGCAAGAGAGCAGTTCGCCGCCCTGCTGGGAACCGGGATCGCCGCTTATGAAGGCATTTCAGGGCATCTGCTGCCAAGCACACCGCCAGGTTTGGAGGCATTGCTCGGCAAGCTCGACACCCGCCCCGACCTTGCGGCGCTCGGCGCGCGTGCGGCGGCGGCTGACCTCGAAGGCCGCGCCGCCGCCCGTGGCTGGATGCCTGAAGTCACATTGGGCATCGGCACAAAGCGCGGCGACTACGGGTTCGGCAATGAATCGCTGACCTCGCTCTCTGCGACAATTCCCCTGCCGTTTTTTGACCGCCAGCAGCCCGGCCAGCAGCGCGCCGCAGCGCAGGCAATGGGGGCGCGCGCCGAACATCGCTTGGCACACAGCCGCGCCGAGGGCCAGTTGCGCGGGTTGCACCGGCAGGTGACACAACTGGTTGCCGCCGCAGAAATCTATCGCCGCGAGGCGGTCGCCCAATCGGGCGATCTCATCCGCATTGCCGACGCCGCCTACCGCGCTGGCGAATCCACGGTTCTCGAACTGCTCGACGCCTACAAGGGCGCCCTCGAAGCGGAAAACACCGCCCTCGACCTCGAATGGAAAGCACGCGAGGCCAGCATCGAGCTCGACCAATTGACAGGGAGTCACCCCGAATGAAACAACTGAAAATTCCCACCTTGAGCGCCGCTGTACTGGCGGTTTTCCTGCTCTCTGCATGCGGCGAGAAAAATGCCGCAAAAAACGACCACGGCGCTCAAGCGGCGACCGGAAAAGATGCCCACGGGCATACCGATAGCCACGCAGACATTGGCAAAAAGATTACCCATTTCAGCGACAAGAGCGAGTTGTTTGTCGAGTTCCCTCCCCTCATCGCCGGACAGTCGGCGATTTTCGTCGCGCATTTCACCTGGCTCGCCAATTTCAAGCCTGTCACCAAAGGCAGGTTGACGGTAGTGCTGGCGGGCGGCGCTGCATTGGAGGAGCGTTTTTCCATTGACGCGCCAAGCGTACCAGGCATCTACAAGCCGACAGTAATCCTCAAAGCCGCCGGCAAACGCGAGCTAACGTTCATTGTCGAATCCGAACAAGGTGTGTTGACGCACAAACTCGGCCAAGTCGATGTCTTCGCTGACATCAAGGCGGCGCAGGCAGAGCACGGCGAGGAAGATCAAGGTGATGAAGGCATCGCTTTCACCAAAGAACAGCAATGGAAGATCGACTTCGCCACGACCGAGGCAATCAAGGGCATGGCGCGCGAATCCATCGCCGTCACCGCTACCATCAAGGCTCAGCCCGATGGCGAGGCGCTGCTCGCTGCGCCTGTGGCCGGGCTGGTACGACCGGCAGGCAGTTTCCCGCGCGTCGGGCAGGCGGTGAAGAAGGGGCAGGTGCTGGCGTATCTCGCGCCGCGCCTCGGCGGGGAGACCGATCATGCAACATTGGAGGCTACCGCCGCCAAGACGCGCATCGCCCTGGAACAGGCTAAGCGCGAGCGCGAACGCATGGAAAGCCTGCTCAAGGACGAAGCCATTGCCGAGAAGCGCCTGCTCGAAGCGCGCGCCAACGAAAGCATGGCAGCGGCGGAACAAGATGCCGCCCGGCAGCGCCTCGGGCAGCTTGGCGACGGCAGCGGCGGCATCTCCATCCGTGCGCCTATCGACGGCGTGGTTGCCGATGTGCATATCACGCCTGGCGCTTTTGTGGCAGAAGGCACGCCGCTGATCCATGTCGCCGACACGCGCAAGCTCTGGCTGGAGGCGCACGTGCCGGAAAGCGACATCGGCCGCCTCGGCATACCCACAGGCGCATGGTTTGCCGTGGACGGTTTTGCCGGAAGTTTCACCCTCGAAACCGGCAAAAATGGCAGGCTGGTGGCGGTCGGCGGCGTGGTGGACGCGGCAACGCGCACGGTGCCGGTGATTTTCGAGTTCGCCAACCCCGGTCGCGCCTTGCCTCTCGGCATGACGGCAAGGGTGCAGCTCTTTGCCGGTGGCGGCCATGACGGGGTATTGGTGCCTGCCAGCGCCGTGCAGGATGAGAGCGGAACCAATGTTGTCTATGTGCAGAGCGGCGGCGAATCCTTCGAGCGCCGCCTCGTACAGGTTGGAGTGCGGGATGGCGAGCGCGTCGAGATCAAAGCCGGGCTGGAAGCGGGGCAGCGGGTGGTGGCGAAGGGTGCCTACCTGATCCGTCTGTCTAGCTCTAAAAGCGGGCCGTCCGGCCACGCACACTGAGGTCGCCGATCATGATTGGAAACATCATTCAATGGTCGTTGCGCGACCGCCTGTTCGTGGTGCTCGGCGCATTGTTGCTGCTGGTCTGGGGCGGCTACGAAGCCACACGCACGCCGGTGGATGTTTTTCCCGACCTGACCGCGCCTACCGTGACGGTCGTCACCGAGGCAGAAGGCATGACACCGGTCGATATGGAAGCCCTCGTTACCTTCCCCATCGAAACCGCCCTCAATGGTGCGCCGGGTGTTCGTCGAGTGCGCTCCGCAACAAAGATCGGCTTATCTGTGATTACGGTCGAGTTTGCCTGGGGTACTGACGCTTATCTGGCGCGGCAGGTCGTCACCGAAAAGCTGCAACTGGCGAAAGCTTCTCTACCATCGGGCGTCAAAGCACCGGTCATGGCACCGGCGGCATCGGTCATGGGAGAAATCATGTTCATCGCGCTGACGTCGGAAGCTGATGGGCAGCACTCGACAGTGGCGCTAAAGAACACCGCCGACTATGTGCTGCGCAAAAGGCTGCTGGCGGTGCCAGGCGTCGCCGAAGTGTTGCCGATCGGCGGAGATTTACAGCAGTTTCAGGTAACGCTGAAGCCTGAACGGCTGGCGGCTCATGGGCTGACCATAGCCGAAGTGGTGAAAGCGGTCGAAGGCTCGAACAGCAACGCCGCCGCCGGTTTCTACGTGGAATCCGGGCAGGAATACCTGATCCAGGGCATAGGCCGTGTGCGGACAGTGGAGGACATCGCC
>VIKH01000125.1:6301-11010 GCA_008080515.1 Gallionellaceae bacterium
GACAGCCAACACCCTCGAA
Source organism: Gallionellaceae bacterium (assembly GCA_008080515.1). Lineage (GTDB taxonomy): Bacteria > Pseudomonadota > Gammaproteobacteria > Burkholderiales > Gallionellaceae > VIKH01. The sequence continues at coordinate 6,321 of VIKH01000125.1, forward strand.
CTGACGCAGGCGCTCGACGCGGCCATCGCCGGCATCCAGAAGTCGCTGCCGGCAGGCATGAAGATCGAGAACCGGCTGTTCCGTCAGGCCGACTTCATCGAAATTTCCATTGCCAACCTGATGTCGGCGCTGCGCGACGGGGCGATTCTGGTCGTCGCCATCGTCTTCGCCTTCATGCTCTCGGTGCGTTCGACGGCCATCACGCTGATTGCGCTGCCTTTGTCGCTGGTGGCGGCGATCCTGTCGATGAAGGCGCTCGGCGCGACCATCAACACCATGACGCTGGGCGGCATCGCCATCGCGCTCGGCGCGCTGGTGGACGACGCGATTATCGTCGTCGAGAACGTCGTGCGCCGCCTGCGCGAAAACCATGCAAAACCGGAGCGCCAGCGCGAATCCGGTATGCACGTCGTCTTTATGGCAACCAGGGAAATCCAGGGTTCGATTGTGTTCGCCACGCTGATCATCATGCTGGTCTTCGTGCCGCTGTTCTTCCTGTCGGGCGTCGAGGGGCGGTTGATGGTGCCGCTCGGCCTAGCCTACATAATTTCGCTGTTTGCCTCGCTGCTGGTGTCGATCACGGTGACGCCGGTGCTTGCCTCGCTGTTCCTCGTCAACGCCGTTGAAGTGCAACGCGAACACGAGCCGCGCTTCGTGCACTGGCTGCGCGCGTCCTACCGTCGCGTGCTCGATGCTACGCTAATGCGCTGGCAAGCTGTCTCCGTCGTCAGCGGTAGCTTGCTGCTGGCCGCACTGTTCGGATTGGGCGTTGCCGGGCAAGCCTTCCTGCCGGATTTCAACGAGGGCACGCTGACGGTAGGTGCCGAAACCATTCCCGGCACCGCGCTGGAAGAATCGGCCAAGCTCGGACAAATGGTCGAGGAAGTCTTGCTCACCCACCCGGAAGTGGTCGCTACAGCGCGCCGCACCGGGCGCTCGCCGCTCGACCCACATGCCCTCGATGTGCAGCAGTCTGAGATTGAGGTCAGCCTGAAAATGGCCAAGCGCAGCAAGGAGGATTTCCTTGCTGCCCTGCGTGCCGATTTCGCACTTTTGCCCGGCGTGCAGGTGGTGGTCGGGCAGCCTATTTCCCACCGTATCGACCACATGCTTTCGGGAACCCGCGCCAATATCGCAGTCAAGATTTTTGGCAGCGATTTGCAGGAATTGCGCAAGCTGGCGCAGCAGGTCAAGGGTGTGATGGAAAAAGTCGAAGGGGCGGTTGACGTGCAGCCCGAGCAGCAGACGGATATTCCCTTCCTGACCGTGAAATACCGGCGCGATGCGTTGGCGCGGCATGGTCTGTCGGCAAAGGATGTATCAGAAAGCATCGAAGCGGCATTCAACGGCTTGGCGGTGGCGAAAGTAATGCAGGGCCAGGCGAGTTTCGACTTGGTGGTGCGCTACGACCCGGCTGCGCGCGACAATCTTGACACCATCCGCTCCACCCTGATCACGACGCCAACCGGCGCCCGGCTGCCGCTGTCGGCACTGGCCGACATCCGGAACGATCGCGGGCCATATTTCATCAACCGCGAGAACGTACAGCGCAAGATCGTCGTGATGGCCAACGTAGCCGGGCGCGACCTGAAGAGCGTGGTCGGCGAAATGCGAGCCAGAGTGGCGCAGGAAATCAAGCTGTCGGTCGGCTATCACATCGAGTTCGGCGGACAGTTCGAAAGCGCCGAGGAAGCCTCGCGCATTTTGCTCCTGCTCGGAGTGGTGGTAGTAATCGGCATATTCCTGTTGCTTTATGTCGCCTTTCGTTCAGTGCGCGACGCATTTCTGATTATGCTCAATCTGCCGCTGGCAATTATCGGTGGCGTGGCGGGCGTCTATGCCTCGGGCGGCATAGTCACCATCGCCTCGATCATCGGCTTCATCACCTTGTTCGGCATCGCCACCCGTAACGGCGTGATGATGATTTCGCACATTCACCATCTGGCAGAACACGATGAAGTAATGGATGTATATGAAGCGGTAAAACGCGGCGCCGAGGAGCGGCTGATCCCGATCCTGATGACGGCGCTCGCGGCGGGTCTCGCGCTGGTTCCTCTGGCGCTGTCCGGCGGCCAGCCCGGCTCGGAAATCCAGGCGCCGATGGCGGTGGTCATCCTCTGCGGGCTGATTTCTTCGACCGCGCTCAACATGGTCACCGTACCTTCCCTTTACTTGCGGTTCGGCGCTATCCGGCGCGCGCCCGATGCCGTTCAAATTTTGCGCCGCCGTATAACGGATTCTATATAACGAAAGGAAACATGATGAAAACCCCCTACCTGAATTTACTGGCAGCCGTTCTGGTAACCGGCTGTGCCGGCCCGGTTCACATGCTGGTCAAGGAAGATGGCACACCGTTTATTGGCGGCAATCTTGCGCATGATCGCGGAATGGACAACCGCCTCGTGCTGGAGGCGACAAGCCGGCGTTACGAGGCCCGTGGTTTTGTTGTCGAGCGCCAGACCAATTTGGCGGAGCTGCGCAAACGTTATTATGGCGTTGACCCGAAGCACTGGGACAGGATTTTTGCCGGGCTCGACGCTGGTCATGTGGTTTATTCCCTAGAAACGGTTGCGAGATCCGCAGAAGGCCAAGAAATCTCGTGCCGCTTGATGTGGAGCGGAGCCGCAAAACCGGCAGGCGTTTGCACGGATCGGGCTGGTGCGGCATTTCCGGTGCGCTTTGAATAGAACGCAAGGTAACTAGCTGAGCCATCGCTGACAATAACAGTTGACGCGCCCCGAATAAATCGTTAGTTTTTGCGCATTCATCACAAGGAGCACAAAAATGAAACGCTGCCTGCCGGTTTTTCTGTTATTGCTCAGCTTCAGCGCCCACGGCGCGCTTACCAAATGGGTGGATGCCGACGGCAAAGTGCATTACTCCGACGAACCGCCGCCAGCCAACGTGAAAGCGAAGACGGTGGTTACTCCATCGGCAGCCAGCGGTGTTCCTGCTGACAAAACCTACATTGAGCGCGAAACAGAGCGCCAAAAGGGGTTGAAAATACAAGACGAGGCTGAACAGAAAGCCGCCAAGCAGCAGGAAGAAATCTTGGCCAAGCAAAAACGGTGTTCGTCTCTGCGTGCCAACCTGTTTACCTACGAAAACAGCCCCAGAATTGCTACTTATAATGAAAAAGGAGAGCAAGTCATCGTGAATGATACTGCTCGCCAACAACAGCTAGCCGAAATCCGCCAGCGCATCGCCGCCGAGTGCAACTGAACGGCGGCGTCAGGCAGCGATCGTGCTGTCGTCGCGCATGCGCAGCGCTTCCTCGATGTCCACCGCCACCACATGCGATACGCCGCGCTCCTGCATGGTCACGCCCACCAGTTGCTGTGCCAGTTCCATGGTGATTTTGTTGTGGCTGATGAACACGAACTGGGTGTGCTGCGACATTTTCTGGATCAGTTTGCACAAGCGCTCGGTGTTGGTGTCGTCCAGCGGGGCGTCTACCTCGTCCAGCAGGCAGAACGGCGCCGGGTTGAGCTGGAACAGCGAAAATACCAGCGCGATCGCGGTCAGCGCCTTTTCGCCGCCCGACAGCAGGTGAATCGAGGCGTTTTTTTTGCCCGGCGGCTGCGCCATCATCTGCACCCCGCTATCGAGAATTTCCTCGCCGGTCAGCACCAGGCGGGCTTCGCCGCCACCAAACAGCACCGGGAACATTTCCGATAAATAGCGGTTCACCTCGTCATAGGTCGCCATCAGCAAATCGCGCGATTCTTTGTCTATGCGGCGAATCGCGCTTTCCAGCGTTTCTATCGCCTCGTTCAAGTCTTTTGCTTGCGCGTCCAGATAGGCTTTGCGCTCCTGTGCCGCACTCAATTCCTCCAGCGCCGCGAGGTTGACCGCGCCCAGCACCACGATTTCGGCATTCAGGCGATCCAGCTCGTTTTGCAGCGCGCCGGGTTTGGCCTTGCCATTTTCCAGCAACAGCAGTAGCGGCGCTTCGTCTATGCCCCGCAGTTGTTCCGCCCACTGTTCGTAATGCAGGCGCGCCTCCTGCTCCTTAAGCGCCAGTTCGCCGGCCTTTTCGCGCAGCGGTTGCAGCTTCTGCTCGCATGACAGGCGCTCCTGCTCCAGCTTGTTCAGTCCGAACGTTTCGTGTTCCAGCGCGTTGCGCGCCTCCGCCAGCGCCTGTTCGCGCGCCTGGCGCTGCTGCAACACTTCCTGCAACTGCCCCTTGCTGGGGCCGTCGTCCAGATGCGCCAGCTCGTCGCGGTTTTGCGCCAGAGTCTGCTCCAGTTGCGCCAGCGTCAGGCCGATCTGCTTCAGGTTGTGCTCCAGATCGGCAATCTTTTCGGCACAGGTTTTGGCGAAATAACGCGCTTCCTGCAATTCGTGTTGCGCCTTTTGCGAGCGCTCGCGCTGCTCGCGCAGGCGCACTTCCTGCACGGTGGCCTGATGCCGCGCCTGTTCCGCTTCACCCTGTTGCGCCGCCATGTTTGCGCGAATCGCCTCCATGCGCCCGGCGATCTCCTGTTTCTGGCGCAGCTCGCTGGCTGACTGGTCGGCCAGTTCCTGCAATTCGTGCGCGATTTGCGCCGCACGCTCGCGGCTGCGCTCGCCGGCCTGGGTCAGTTTCAAAATCTGCATTTGCAGGCTGTGCTGGCGCTGCTGCAACTCGTTGCCCGCCGCGCGCAACGGCGCGATGCGCCCCTCGATGGCGCGGTAGGTTTCTTCCGCC
>VIKH01000126.1 GCA_008080515.1 Gallionellaceae bacterium
CTGGAGGCGGACGAATTCGCGGGGATACTTCCCTTGCGCGTTGCGGCAAGCGGGGGCAACATGCTGTTGCCGCAGCGCGCGAAACTGGTTCTGCGCCTGGCGGCGGATTGCGTGCAGCAGGGCAGGTCGCTATCCGGGCAGGAACTGGAGATTGGCGGCAGCATAGTGCGGGTGGGCGATGCCGTGGAGCGACCGCTCGTGCCGTACCCGACGCTGCACGCGCATCTGGTGGAAAGCGGTTGTGATGAAGAAGTATTCACTGCCGGCGTGACCGAGCAATTGCGGGAGATGGCAATTGACTGCAAACTGATTTGCGGAAAGCGGCTTGCAGTAGCGGGCGCAAAGCGGATGATTTTCGGCTACAGCCTGGTTCTGCACGACCTCAAGCCGGAAGATTCGCTGCGGATACAGAATGTGGGGCTAGGCGGCAACCGCCGTTTCGGTTGCGGGATTTTTGTTCCGCATAAGGCTATTTCCGGACTTTAAAAACAGGGGGAGCGAAATGTCATATCTTGTTGCAGGTAAAGAGCTGGAGACCGATCTGGAGGGGTATTTGCTGGAGCCGGATTATGGCGATGAGGTCGTCGCGGTGATTGCGGCGGCGGAGGGGATCGAACTGACTCCCGCTCATTGGCAGATCATCAATTATTTGCGGGACCAGTATCGCGAGCACGGGCACACACCGAACTTCCGCAACATGCTGAAAGGCGTCCAGGAATTCTGGCCGGAAGCGGACAGCAAGGCGCTGTATGATCTTTTTCCGGTAGGGCCAGCCAAGCAGGCCGCCAAGGTTGCGGGGTTGCCACAGCCTCTTGGAAAAGGTGGATACTGACACTGCTGCGAGGCGATACTGGCTAAACTCAATATGGAAAACCGAAAATGAGCACACAAGACATTCACGCCAATATGGTTTTGGATCTGAAAGGGCTGACCTGCCCCGCGCCGTTGCTGGGAGCGAAGAGATTGGTGGACGATTTGCACGCGGGGCAGATATTGCTCCTGATATCCGACTGCAGGGGAACCCGGGACGATCTTTTTGCCTGGGCCAAGCAAACCGGCAACCAGGTGCTGAAAACTGCGGAGCAGCCTGGGGGAGGCGTTGGATATTACATCCAGAAGGGCAAAGGCAAACTGTTCCAGGCCAACGTGACGCTGGATATTCGCGGTGTCGCCTGCCCGGGACCCATCATAGAAGCGAAAAAAATGTTGAGCGGCATGAAATCCGGAGAGGTGTTGAAGCTGGTCAGCAACTGTCCCGGAACCCAGGCTGACATTACCAGTTGGGCGACAGCAACCGGAATGAAACTGCTCGATGCGGCCAAGGTTACCGCCAGCGATTACGAATTTTTTATCCAGAAACCCTGATCGCGTTTCCCGATGCGCGTCAAGAGCAAATGGTTCAAAAAAGAGCGCGCTAAAACGCCACGGGAAATTGCGGATGCGATGGCATTCATCGTCTGGCGCATCGGGCTGAACGCGCTCAAGAACACGCGCCAGGCCGATTTCGATGTCGCTGTCGGCGAGCAGTATTTCTCCTTCCTTTCGGAGTTTCTGATCTTTCTGGTGCAGGTTGCGGATCGGATTGCATATCGCCGCCTCGACGGAGAGACCCGCGCGCCCTTCACCACGGCGCTTGCCGTGCGGCTAGCTGAAATACTGGCCGAGAACCGCAGCGAGCTGCTCGGCGGCACGCACGGCGAACACAAGAACCACTTTATCGAGCAGCTCAACCGGCGCGCGGGCGAATACGCGGAGTTCGAATATGGCGGCAGCAGCGGCGGATTCGCGTTCGTCCGTCACCTCGGGTACTGCATGATGGATGTTGTTGCCGAAAAGGATAAAAGCTGGGTGGTTGACCAGATGACGACTATCGAGGCGCCGGAGGCCGTGGCAACGGTGGAAAAAGCCATGAGTGGCCTGCTTGAAGATGCCGCCGCGCACCATGCCGTTTAATCTGAAATAGGCTTTAAGTGTAGGATGGATAAAGCCCTCGCAAGGGGGACGCCGTGGCTATAAAGGGGCTGACGACAAAGTCAGGCAATCCGTTTCCAGCCAGAGGCTGGACGGAATTGACACAGCCCCAACAGCCACGCAGCGCGCAGCGCGTATCCACCGGTTTATCGGAGCAACCTATGGGGGGAAACGCTACGCTTTTTTCACCCTACATCTTTGTCAGGAGGCGCAACTCGAAATGACATCTGCCACACAAACTTATTCCGGATCAAACCCATTCAATTTCGGCGATGAGGCCGCATACCGGCGCTGGCGCGAGCAGAAGTTGGCACAAGCGCCGCAGACTATCGCCGAACTGGTCGTCGAAGTCACCGACGCGGAAAACCTGACCGCCGCCGAACATGCCGCGCTGCTCGAACGCTGCCGTCGCGCCAACATGGCCATTTATGCGAACCGGAGGCACGACCCCGGCAAGGATGTCGCTCGCCTCGTCGGGCGGCAATTCGGGCTGGAGAATCTGGATGCCAACTGGCTGGCCGACGACGATGGCGTTTCGCAGATTACCGTGAGCGGCGATAGCGCGCGCCGGGATTTTATTCCCTACACCAACCGCCCGATCAAGTGGCACACCGATGGCTACTACAATCCGCCGGAACGACAGATCCGTGCGATGGTGTTGCATTGTGCCCGGAGCGCGGCGGCGGGTGGCGAGAACCGCCTGATGGATCACGAAATGGCTTATCTGCTGCTGCGCGACGCCAATCCGGATTGCGCGCGCGCCCTGTTCGCGCCGGACGCGATGACCATCCCGGAGCGCGTGGACGAAGACGGCGTGGCGCGCCCCGCCCAGACCGGCCCGGTATTTTCAATCGAAGAAAACGGCGCGCTGCACATGCGTTACACCGCAAGAACCCGCAGCATCGAATGGAAGCAGGACGAAATGACACTGGCAGCGGTTTCCTTGCTGGAAAAAATGCTTGCTTCCGAATCGCCTTACATTTACCGCGGTCGCCTCGAACCCGGCATGGGGCTGCTGTGCAACAACGTGCTGCATGATCGCGCGGGCTTCAGCGACGACCCAAACCGCCCGCGCCTGCTGCAACGTGCGCGGTTTTACGACCGGATCGCTGGGGGTTGAGCGCGCCAGCCGGATCCGCTGGCCGCACTTTTGAAGTGTGGGTACGCCAGAAAACACGACTTCATCCCAGCCGTTGGCCGTCAAATCGGAGCACGCCGATTTTGCCATCTTAATCAACCGGCTTGGTTTAAACTGTCCGCCTGCGCTAAACCGACAAACCGAGGAGTAAGCATGCCAGCAAACATCACCCTGTTTTCTCCCATCCAGCTCGGCCCCTGCGCCTTGCCCAACCGCATGGCGATGGCGCCGATGACGCGCAACCGCGCCGGTGAAGGCAATGCCCCGCAACAGCTCAATGCCGAATACTACGTGCAGCGCGCCAGTGCCGGACTGATTATCACCGAAGGCTCGCAGATTGCAGCCGATGCGGTAGGCTACCCCGCCACGCCAGGCATCCACAGCGCCGAGCAGATCGCGGGCTGGAAGCGGGTGACCGATGCGGTGCACGCCAAGGGTGGGCATCTCTTCCTGCAACTTTGGCATTGCGGCCGCGTTTCCCATCCGTCCCTGTTGCCGGGCGGAAAGCTGCCGGTCGCGCCATCCGCGATCAAACCGGACGGGCAGGTCTACACCCATCAGGGAATGCAGGATTACGTGATACCGCGCGCGCTGGCACTCTCCGAGATCCCCGCCATCATCGGGCAATACCGCGAGGCCGCAGCAAACGCGCTGGCTGCCGGCTTCGATGGCGTGGAGATTCACGGCGCAAACGGCTACCTGCTGGACCAGTTTCTGCGCGACGGCTCGAACCAGCGCGACGATGCCTACGGCGACACGGTGTCGAAACGCGCGCGGTTGATGCTGGAAGTGACCGATGCAGTGTGTGCAGTATGGGGCGGCAACCGCGTCGGCATCCGGCTTTCGCCGTTGCAGCCATTCAACGACATGCGCGATTCGCAGCCCGAAGAAACCTTCAGCCACGTTGTCAGGGAATTGAACCGCTTCGGCCTCGCTTATCTGCATATCACCGAAATGGGCAAGGAAAAGCCGGGTGCAGCAGGCCCCGCGTTCGATCTCGGCAAGCTGCGCAAAATCTGGAAAGGGGTGTATATGACCAACAGCGGCTATGATCTGGCGCGCGCCAATGCCGCGCTTGCGGCCAACGAAGCCGACATGGTGTCGTTCGGCGTGCCGTTCCTCGCCAACCCGGATTTGCCCGCGCGCTTTGCCAAGGGGGCGCCGCTCAACGCGGCCGACCCGACGACGTTCTACGGCGGCAACGGGAAGGGTTATACCGATTACCCTTTGTTGAGCTGACGGAGTGAGAAATCAATGGGGCTGATCGATCGGGCCTGCTCCTTGTGGCACTGTCTTTATCCGGATATTTCCCACCCGAAATCCATGAGCCAAAACTACGCTCTTGTTTGCTAGGCTCTGTGACCCATGATTCGCTTTGACCAAGTTTGCAAGCGCTATCCCGGCGGCTACGAGGCGCTGAAAAATGTCACGTTCGAGATTGCCGAAGGGGAAATGGTGTTTCTTACTGGGCATTCCGGTGCTGGCAAAAGCACCTTGCTTCACCTCGTTGCCGCCAT
>VIKH01000127.1 GCA_008080515.1 Gallionellaceae bacterium
TGCGCTGATGGCAGTTACTACACCGGACATACTGATGATATCGAAAGGCGTATGGGGCAGTATCAATCAGGGGAATGCGATGGTTATGTCGCCGCACATAGTCCGGTGAAACTTGCTTGGTCACAGGAATGTACAACGCGAGAAGAAGCGTTAACGGCTGAGATGCAAATCAAAGGGTGGAGCCGCAAAAAGAAAGAAGCGATGATGCGTGGTGACTGGAGCGAAGTTTCGCGTTTGGCACAAAATAAAACAACCGTTCGTGGTGAGCCCTTCGACTCCGCTCAGGACAGGCTTATCGAACCACATACGGCCGTTGATAAATCCATTCATCCTTCGACAGGCTCAGGACGAATGGATTTATTATTGCCGAATGAGAGTGTGAGGTTATGAGCAAGAAGCTGCGCGTCGCCACCACCTCGCTCGCCGGCTGCTTCGGCTGCCACATGTCTTTGCTCGACATAGACGAGCGGCTGTTCCCGCTGCTTGACCTTGTCGAATTCGACCGCTCGCCGATCACGGACATCAAGCACTGCGGGCCGTGCGACATCGGCCTGATCGAGGGCGGCATCTGCAACGCGGAGAACGTGCATGTGCTGCGCGAGTTCCGCACCCACTGCAAAATCCTCATAGCCGTCGGCTCCTGCGCCATCACCGGCGGCCTGCCCGCGCAGCGCAACCATCTCGATCTGGCCAGTTGCCTGACCGAGGTCTATCTCACCGAGCCGGGGCTGGCGCACGGCCATATCCCGAACGACCCGGAACTGCCGCTACCGCTGGACAAGGTACACCCCTTGCACGAAGTGGTGAAGATAGATTACTTCATCCCCGGTTGCCCGCCTTCCGGCGACGCCATCTGGAAATTCCTCACCGACCTGATCGCGGGCAAGACACCGGAACTGGGGCATGGGTTGATTAAATATGATTGATCGCTACAAAAAACAGGTAGGGTGGATAAAGGCCGCAGGCCGTATCCACCTGCGCAAATGGTGGATACGCACTGTGTGCTTTATCCACCCTACGAGAATGAACCATGACCAACCTTGACCTCGAAACCGCCTCCCACCCCGAAGGTCTCCGCCGCATCGCCATCGAGCCGGTGTCGCGCGTCGAAGGCCACGGCAAGGTGACGCTGCTGCTGGACGAGAACGATCGCGTGCATCAGGTGCGGCTGCACATCGTGGAGTTTCGCGGCTTCGAAAAATTCATCCAAGGGCGACCCTACTGGGAAGCGCCGGTGATGGTGCAGCGGCTGTGCGGCATCTGCCCGGTCTCGCACCACATCGCCGCCTCCAAGGCGATGGACATGATCGTGGGCGCGACGCTCACGCCGACGGCGGAGAAGGTGCGGCGGCTGATGCACTACGGCCAGATATTGCAGTCGCACGCGCTGCATTTTTTTCACCTTTCCTCGCCAGACCTGCTGTTCGGTTTCGATTCGGATGTGGCGAAGCGCAACATCGTCGGCATCGCCGCCGCCTACCCGGAGCTGGCAAAACAGGGCGTACTGCTGCGCAAATACGGGCAGGAGGTGATCCGCATCACGGCGGGCAAACGCATCCACGGCACCGGCTCGATACCGGGCGGGGTGAACAAAAACGTGAGCCTGGAGGAGCGCGACACCCTGCTCAAGGACATCGAGCAGATGGTGGCGTGGAGCGTGGACGCGATTGGCATCGCGCGCCAGTTGTTCGAGCAGAACCCCGACCTTTACAACGAATTCGGGCGCTTCAGAGCGCACACGCTGAACTTGGTGCGCGCCGACGGTGCGCTGGATTTCTACCACGGCGGCCTGCGCGCGCGCGATAGGGACGGCAACACGCTGTTCGACCACTACGATTACTCGCACTACTGGGACGTGATTTTCGAGGACGTGAAGCCGTGGTCATACATGAAATTCCCCTTCCTGCGCAGCCTCGGGCCGGAGCAGGGTTGGTACCGCGTCGGGCCGCTGACGCGCGTGACGCAGTGCGACTTCATTCCCACCCCGCTGGCCAACCAGGCGCGCATGGCATTCATGGCCTTCAACGGCGGCATGGCGGCAGGCGCGACGCTGGGCTTCCACTGGGCGCGCATGATCGAGATGCTGCATGCCGCCGAACTGATCCGCGAGCTGCTGCACGACCCAGATTTACAAGGCAACGAACTGGTGAATACCGGCGAGCGCCAGGAGCGGGGCGTCGGCGTGATCGAAGCGCCGCGCGGCACGCTGATCCATCACTACAAGGTGGACGAGCACGACCAGATCGTGCGCTGCAACCTGATCGTCTCCACCACCCACAACAACCAGGCGATGAACGAGGCGATCCGCGCCGTGGCGCGGCAATACCTCGACGGGCGCAAACTTACCGAAGGCTTGCTCAACCGTATCGAAGTGGCAATCCGCGCTTTTGATCCCTGCCTCTCCTGCGCCACCCACGCGCTGGGCAAGATGCCGCTCGAAGTCGAGCTGGTCGATGTCGAAGGACAGGTCGTCCATTCGCTGAGCCGTTCATGACTGCACCAGTCGTCGTCTTCGCCGTCGGCAACCCCAGCCGCTCTGGTTTCTTGATTTGTGCCTATCCGCGTCAGTCCGTGGCCAAATAATTTTTACATATTTATGCCCGCACCCATCCTGATCTTCGCCGTCGGCAATGAATCGCGCGGCGACGATGCGCTGGCGCCGCTGCTGTTGCGCCGCTTGCAGGAATGGGTGGCGAGCGAAAGGCTGGGCGAGCAGATCGAGTTGTTGGAAGACTTTCAGCTTCAGGTAGAGCATGTGGCAGACATGAGCGGGCGCAGACTGGTACTGTTTGTGGACGCCGGAATGGATACGCCAGAGCCGTATGTGTTCTATCGCGTCGAAGTAAGCGATTCACCGGTTCTTTTCAGCCACGCCCTGAAACCCGAAGCACTGCTCGCCGTGTACCGGCAGGTTTATCGGGAAACCCCGCCACCCATCTTTGTATTGTGCATACGCGGCGAGCGCTTCGACCTGGGCGACACGCTCTCCCTGAAGGCGGAGATCAGGCTGGAGGCCGCACTGGGTTTTATGCGCAGCCTGTTGCGGGAAACGGATATCCCATCGCTGGAAAAGCGAGCCGGAGGGAGATAATTCAATTAGTCCCGTATGAGTCAACTCTTCACATTTATTGAGCAGATTTGAACAGAATGGAAACTCTTCCAAATGTGCCTAGACATTCCCTCCCCCTTGACGGTTAGGGTGGGGGTGAACCCAGAGTGATTACGCAACTTTCGCTGTTCACCCACCCCCTGCCCCCTCCCGTCAAGGGAGGGGGTTCGCAGGAGGCTTCCCTGTCTGCGTGCGACGCTCAGGCGGGCCTGTTTGGTTCCGGCTCGTCCGGTCTAGGTAAACCCCGGTCGGGGATAACTTAACTCGTGCCGCTGATCGCCCACTCTCAAACGCTTTCGCCCGGGATGCGCTCCATGCAATGGCGCCAAGCGGACCAATCGAGTTCGGCTTGGACGCCCCTCTGGTTGCAGTGCAGGATGATCATGTTCACGCCTTGCCTTGCGCGATGCCTGTTGAGTATTGGTACGACATGATCCATCATGGCGGCCAGCCGGGTTGGGCTGGCCCCGCACTGCATCAAGCCAGCCAGCATGCCCGGCTCTTTGCGGCTTTCAGAGACGCGGCGATAACCACTCATGCGCAACTCGCTTCAACTCCACCAATATAGTCGCCTTCGCTGGACAGCCTTCATCGTCGTCGGGTTGGCGTATGTGCTGTCGTTCTTCCACCGCTTTGCTCCGGCAGCAATATCCGGCGAATTGCAGGCGGATTTTCAAACCAGCGGCGCGGAGCTAGGCGGGCTGGCAGCAATGTATTTCTACGTTTACACGGTAATGCAGGTTCCCACCGGCATTCTCGCCGACACGTTGGGGCCGCGCCGCGTGGTGACGATAGGTGGAGCCATTGCCGGGGTCGGCTCGCTGCTGTTCGGCATGGCCGACACCCTCACCGCCGCTTCGATAGGCCGGCTGCTTGTTGGCCTGGGCGTATCGGTGATATTCATCTCGCTGCTCAAGCTCAACGCCGCCTGGTTTCATGACCGTTATTTTGCCACGATGACCGGCGCCACGATTTTGCTCGGCAATGCGGGCTCGCTGCTGGCCGCAGCCCCGCTGGCGTGGGCGCTGGGTTATTTTTCCTGGCGCACCCTGTTCGCTGCCGTGGGCGTATTCTCGCTGCTGCTGGCCGCGCTGGCCTGGTGGCTGGTGCGTGATCACCCCGGCAAAGCCGGGTTGCCCAGCTTGCGCGAGCTGGATGGGAAAGCGGCGCACCCTTCGCACAGCGGACATTGGTACGATGGATTGCAGGTCGTGCTGAAAAACCGCGCAACCTGGCCGGGCCTGTGGGTAAACATGGGGTTGGCAGGCTCGTTATTCGCCTTTGGCGGGCTATGGGCGGTGCCATTCTTGCGCGATGGATACGGCATGGATCGTGCCGCTGCGGCTGACCACACCACCCTGCTGCTCGCGGGGTTCGCCATCGGCGCATTCTTTGTCGGCACGCTGTCCGATCGCATCGGGCGGCGCAAGCCACTGATGATTGCCGGAGGGCTGGCGTATTGCGTGTGCTGGCTGCCCTTGTTGGCCGGACTGCCGATGAGCGGCGTTGCCAGCCACTCGCTATTTTTCGTGATGGGGCTGTGCGCGCCGAGCTTTACGTTAAGCTGGTCGTGCGCCAAGGAAGTCAACCCGCACGCGCTTTCCGGAATGGCCACCAGCGTGGTGAACACCGGCGGATTCCTCGGCACCGCGATCATGCAGCCACTGGTGGGGTGGGCCATAGATCAGGCCCATTCCGGGAAGGGCGGCGCGCCGCTCGCGCTGGGCGACTATCGGGCCGGGATCGCCATCCTGCTGGGGTTCTCGTTGATGGGATTGATCGCCACACTGTTCATCCGGGAAACCTATTGCAGGTATGCGGATTCCGGATAGGGGCGCCCATGAATGCGCCTCATTTGCGGGAGAGTGGCATTCGTTTTCCACAAAGAACAAAGGGCATCAGGCAACCAGCTTCTTGCTGCGCAGCACTTCGATGATCTCCGGGATCACGGCCGTGTCGTCAATAGTGGATGGCACGATGTATTCCTGGCCGTTGACGATCTTGCTCAAAATCTTGCGCAGCGTTTTGCCGGAGCGCGTCTTGGGCAAGCGGGCGAGAATGACGGTGTCCTTGTAGCAGGTGATCGCGCCGATAGCATCGCGCACGCGGCCCACCAACTGTTGTTGCAGCTCCGCCTCGTTCACGGACGCGCCGGACTTGAGCACCACCAGGCCCATCGGCACTTGCCCCTTCAGGTCATCGTCGTGCGCGATGACGGCGCATTCCGCCACCGCCGGATGGGCGGCGATCACCTCTTCGATCTCGCCGGTGGAGAGCCGGTGCCCGGCGACGTTGATCACGTCATCCACGCGCCCCATCACGAACACGTAGCCATCATCATCCATGTAGCCGCCGTCTCCGCTGGTGTAGTAGCCGGGCAGGAATGTCAGGTAGCTCTCGCGGAACTTGTCGGCATCGCCCCACACGCGGTTCAGGCAAGCGGGCGGCAGCGGCAACTTGAGCGCGATATAGCCCTGCGTGCCGCGCGGAACCGGTTTCCCGTTTTCGTTCAGTATCTGCACGTTGAAGCCGGGCACCGGCATGGTCGAAGAGCCGGGCTTGACCGGCATCGGCTCGACACCTTGCAGGTTGGCAGTGATCGCCCAGCCGGTCTCGGTTTGCCACCAGTGATCAATAACCGGCTTGCCGCTGCTCTCGGTGAGCCAAGCCTCGGTCGGCGGATCGAGCCGTTCCCCGGCGGAAAAGATGATCTGCAATTTGCTCAAGTCGTATTGCTTCATCAGCAAGGCGTGCGGGTCTTCCTTTTTCACCGCGCGAAACGCGGTCGGCGCAGTAAACAGGGCTTTCACGCCATATTCGGCGCAGACGCGCCACACCGCGCCCGCGTCTGGCGTCATGATCGGTTTGCCTTCGTATACCACGGTGGTGCAACCCTGCAACAGCGGGCCATAGACGATATAGGAATGGCCGACCACCCAGCCCACATCGGACAATGCCCAATACACATCGCCCGCCTCGACGTTATAGATAGCCTTCATGCTGTATTTGAGCGCTACTGCATGGCCGCCGTTATCGCGCACCACACCTTTGGGCTTGCCGGTGGTGCCGGAGGTGTAAAGGATATATAGCGGATCGCTGCCCTTGACGGGTGTGCAACCCACCGGCCCGGCCTTCGACAGCAGCGGAGCCCATTCGTGATCGCGCCCGGCGACCAGTGTTGCAGCCGCTTGCGGGCGCTGGTAGATGACGCAGCATTGCGGCTTGTGAGTTGCCAGATCAATGGCCCGGTCGAGCAGCGGCTTGTATTCCACGATGCGCTTGACCTCGATGCCGCAGGAGGCGGACAGGATAACTTTCGGTGTCGCATCGTCTATGCGCAATGCCAGTTCCGGCGGAGCGAAGCCGCCGAACACGACCGAATGGATCGCGCCGAGCCGCGCCACCGCCAGCATGGCGATGACCGCTTCCGGGATCATCGGCATGTAGATGATGACGCGGTCACCTTTCACCACGCCCAGGCCGACCAGCATCCCGGCGGCGCGCGCGACCGCATCGGTCAGTTCGGCATAGGTGTAGCGCGCTTTGGCGCCGGTGACGGGGGAATCGTAGATCAGCGCGAGCTGATTGCCGCGCCCGTTCTTCACGTGGTGGTCCAGCGCCATGTAGGCGGTGTTCATTTCGCCATCGGCAAACCAGTAGCCGACGCCATCCGCATCGCGCGCCAGTATCTGCTGCGGGAACTTGAACCACTCCAGCGCCCCGGCCTGTTTGCGCCAGAAGCCTTCAGGATCCTTCATCGAACAGC
>VIKH01000128.1 GCA_008080515.1 Gallionellaceae bacterium
ATCGGTTATTGCGCCCTACGATTGATAAGGAAACTATTCTTGAGCAAACCCGGACGCAACGACCCCTGCCCCTGCGGCAGCGGAAAAAAATACAAGCACTGCTGCGAGCGGCACAACGCCCCGGCAACGCCCGGCGGCCCTGCTGCGGCGGCGCACGCCGCCGCCCTGCAGGCCGCGCTGGAACACCACCGCGCCGGACGATTGCCGCTGGCACAGGCCATCTACCAGCAAATCCTCCAGGCCGAACCCGACCACCCCGACGCGCTACACTATCTGGGGGTAATCGCCAGCGCAGAGGGCCGGCAGCGCGACGCCGCCGACCTGATCGGCCGGGCTATCCGCACCCAGCCTTCCCGCTCCATGCACTACAACCTCGGCAACGCGCTCAAGGCGCTGGGCAGCCTGGACGAGGCGGCGCAGAGCTACCGCGCGGCGCTCGCGCTCAAGCCGGATTACGCCGAGGCGCTCGTTAACCTGGGCAATGTGCTGCAGGCGCAGGGCAAGCTGGACGAGGCAGTGGAAAACTACCGCCGCGCGCTCCAGATCAACCCCGGCTTGGCCGACGCCCTCGTCAATCTGGGCAACGCGTTGCGGGCACAGGGCAGGCTGGAAGAGACGGCGGAAAGCTACCGACGCGCGCTCGCGCTCAGGCCGGATTTGGCCGAGACGCATTTCCATCTGGGGCTGGTATCCCGGGCGCAGGGCAACCTGGATGAAGCGGTTGCCTGTTACCGCAAGGCGCTCGCGCTGAAACCGGATTATGCCGATGCCTGCAACAACCTGGGGATTGCGCTCCGCGCGCAAGGCAAGCCGGACGAGGCGATAGAGCAGTACCGCAAGGCGCTCGCGCTGAAACCGGATTATGCCGAGGCGTTCAGCAACCTGGGGGGCGCGCTCAAAAACCAGGGCAAGCTCGATGAAGCGATTGGCCACTACCGCCAGGCGCTCGCGCTTAAACCGGATTTTGCTGATGCGCACAGCAACTTGGTCTTTTGCATGCAATTCAGTTCAAACTACTCCATGGCGGAGTTGTTTGCCGAACATTTACGCTTTGCTGCACAGTATGAGGCACCATTAAAGCCCTATTGGAAAGCGTATCAAAACTCCCCTGAACCAGAGCGACGGCTAAAAGTAGGCTACGTCTCTGCGGATTTTTATCGCCACGCCGTCGCC
Organism: Gallionellaceae bacterium; assembly: GCA_008080515.1. Classification (GTDB taxonomy): domain Bacteria; phylum Pseudomonadota; class Gammaproteobacteria; order Burkholderiales; family Gallionellaceae; genus VIKH01. The sequence continues at coordinate 1,174 of VIKH01000128.1, forward strand.
TTTTTCATCGAGCCGGTTCTCGCCAACCACGATAAATCCAGGGTTGAAGTTTATTGTTATTACAACAATACACAGCAAGATGAGTTAACCGAACGTATAGCTGCCTATGCGGATCACTGGGTGCCATGCAAGGTGCTATCCGATGACCAGCTTGCCGAACGCATACGCTCCGATGGGATAGATATTCTGGTCGATCTTTCCGGGCACACTGCAGGCAACCGCCTGCTGGTGTTCGCCCGCAAACCGGCACCGCTCCAAGTTATCTATCTCGGCTACCCCGGAACCAGCGGCCTGTCGGCCATGGACTACCGTATTACCGACCGCCACGCCGACCCGGAAGGAAATGAAGCATACTATTCCGAAAAGCTGATACGTTTGCCCGGCAGCCTCTGCTGCTACCGCCCCACCGGCGACATGCCCGAAGTCGCGCCGTTACCGGCCCTGAAAAACGGCTATGTCACATTTGGCTCATTGAATAACTTCAACAAGCTGAACGACCGGTGCCTGGAGCTGTGGTCTGTCTTGTTGAAGGCGGTGCCGACCGCGCGCCTGCTCATGCTGACCGTACCCGAAGGAACGGCGCGGGAACAGTTGATCGAAAAGTTTGCCGGGCTCGGCATTTCCGCCAGTCGGCTGGAGCTTCACGGAAAATTCCCTTACCGGGAGTTCCACCAAATGTTCGGTCGGGTGGATATTGCGCTCGACCCCTTCCCCGTCACCGGCGGCACCACCACCTGCGAGACACTCTGGATGGGGGTGCCGGTAATCGTGCTGGCCGGGCAGCGCTTTATCTCCCGCGTCGGCTACAGCTTCCTGAGCGCAGCGGGCCTGCACGATTTTGCCGCCCATTCGCCGGAAGATTACATCGCGGTCGCAACCCGCCTTGCAGACAATATCCCGTTGCTGGCAAAAATCCATGACGGTTTGCGCGCGCGGGTCGCTGCCTCGCCGCTCACCGACGCGGCAGCCTTCACGCGCAACCTGGAAAACGCCTATCGGGAAATATGGTCGAAATGGTGTAATCGGACTACCTGAAGCGCCGCTCCAGCACATGCCTCGAGTTGCTGCGAATATTGAGGTTCTCGGTTGCGCCCAGCACCACCTTGTCATCGGGAATGTCCGCGTCGAGAACCATGGCACCGGCGCCGATCACGACATTGTTGCCAATTCTGGAACGCCCGATTACTGACGCCCCCGCGTACAGCACGACATAATCGCCGATTCCCGGGTAGATGCCATCTTCGCCGCTGCCTACCGAACATCCCTGATACACGCAAAAATGGCTTCCGTATCTGGCATGGCCGAGAACCGTGCCGACCGGGTGCATGAACTGAAAGACCTCCGGCAGCTCGATATCGGGATAGGCATCCAGCCCGTGCATCACCTTATTCAGGTAATACAGGCGGAAAGCCAGGGGACTCCCGTTGTCGTGGCGCGACACCGTATTGGCCAGCAGGTAAAGAAACATGGCGTAGTGATCCGGATGCATGTAATTGAACATCACTCGGTCGCCGTCGCGGAATTTACGTTTCTCTCTCGACTGGAACCGGGTGCCCATCGGGAAAAAACGCCGCCAGTTGTTTTGACACATAAGCGGTCAGCATTTCCGGGGTGATGTCGCGCAGAACGAATTCGGCCATGTGAAAACTCCGTTCAGATCCGGTCAAAGTAGGGAACGTACCACCCTGCAATGCGCGCCATATCGGCCTTCGCGGAGAGAGGCAACCACATTGCCAGCGGCTTGGACTGCCACATAACGGGCGTGTTTTCGGCAAACCAACGGTAGGATGTGCTGCCGGGCCGGTCATTGATTATGGTACGCTTTTGCATGCTGCAAATCTTTTGCCACAGCGCCAGAAAACTATTGGGGTGACCGACCATTTCGTAAATGATATTGGCGACGCCGTTGCATCCGACCAGGGCGTAACCGGCCTTCTCCGTATTTATTTCGCAGCGCAGCAAATAAACGGTTTCTGCCGGGGGCGGCAATTGGCGGTAATCATCAGCACCACGCAGGGTTAGAGGGTCAAGCCATCGCTGTCTGATGAGCTCGATTGACTGGAAACTCACTGAATTCGCAGGTGTCATTCCCACTTCATTGGGTAAACCGGCGGTATTTGCACAGCTTGCCACCTCACCCAGCACTCCACAGTCACCGGCAACCCAACCAAGCCGCGCATAAAATGTCGGCTTCGCGGCCCAGAGAACTGCGAAATCGGCTCCGTCCCGTCTTGCTTCTTCTGCGGCCCAAGCCAGCAGGCGGCTGGCCTGCCCTTCCTTGCGCCGCAACGGATGGGTGTAGACCGCGCCGAACATTACCCCCCGTAACAGCTCCCCATACTCCAGCCAGTTGAAGCGCTTGGCGGCAAGCGCGGAAACCACTGCGCCATTCTCTTCAGCGACAAAAATGTTACCAAGGTTCTCCCGGCAATACACTGCCGGAAAACGTTGCGCCAAAGAAATCCGGCGGCCTTTGCCGAACACAAACTCCTCGTCCAGCAGGGGGATCAGTTTTTCCAGATCGCCGGAATTCGCAGCATGGATGGGGGTGCCCACCTCACCACCCCGAGCGGATAACTTCGCTGATGCGTGTCCGTTCAACTTCCCCAACCCACCAGCCACACGGAATGCTGATGTTCAGCGCGTCAAACTCGTCCACGCCCGGTAAATTCTGCCGCGTTCCGCCAAAACATGAATAAGCGTCGTTGCGCAAGTGCAGCCGCTGCACACCGATGCCGTGGGATACCAGCTTGCGCATCAGGTCATCGCGCCGCTCGGCAAGCAGCGCATAAGTCCAGTAGCCGGAAGCGCTGTCTTTGCGGCGCTTGAGCAGGCGCACGCCCGGCATGCCGGCGAGGGCGGTCTCGTAAAAACTGCCGTTGGCGCGATGTTGCGCCACAATCCGGTCCGCATGGCGCAACCCCTCGATACCCAGGGTGGCGGCAATTTCGTTCATGGGAAAGTTGAAACCCGCCACAGGAATGTCGAAACGCGGGTTGAGATCGCCGTTTAGCAGGCGGAATGAAGAGTAGTCTATGCCGAAGCGGCGCAAGCGGCGCGCTGCTTCCACGTCATCCGCATTCTTCGCCAGCAGCGCCGCACCCTCGCCGCAATTGATGTGCTTGGTGGCGTAAAACGAGTACACGGTGAAGTCGGACTCGCCGCCGAGGCACCTGCCTTTATATTCTGCGCCGAAAGCTGCGCTGGCATCCTCGACCAGCTTGATGTCGTATTTTCTTGCCACTACCGCTATGGCGGCGATGTCTGCTACATCCCCCGACCAATGGTAGACGAGAATGGCGCGGGTTTTTTCTGAAACGAACCCATCAATCTTGCCGGCATCAATCATCCCGGTTAGCGGATCAATATCGCACCACACCGGACGCGCGAACAGGTTGGCAATGGGCATAAGAGTGGCGGAGCAAGCCAGGGGAGAAACGATCACTTCGTCGCCGGGGCGCACTCCTGCCTGATAGAGCGCCAGCGTGAGCGCGCCGGAAGCGTCGCCGAGCGCAGCAGCATCCGGATGCCCAAGCCATGTGGCAAGGCGGGTTTCAAATGCACTGACCTGCGGCCCCGCGGCCAGCCGCCCGCTTTCCAGCACGGGTTTTAGTGCCGCATGGGCGCTTTCCGGCATGAAGACCTTGAACAGGGGAATGGAGATCTGCGCCATCGCCGCCTACCATCCTTGCCGGATGACATCCGCGATATATTCACGCCGCTCGTCGTCCACCCACCAGCCGCAAGGGATGTGGATCATATTCTCGTAAAATGCGTCCAGCCTCGGCAGCTCGCAGCGGCTGGCGGCAAACACCGAATGGTGGTCATTGCGCTTGTGCGCCTGCGAACTGGCAATGCCATGCGCGGCGAGATGACGGGAGAATTTCTCACGATCCTCCACCAGCACAGTATAAAACCAGTAGGAGGGTTCGGCCTGTTGTTCCCAGCGGCACAGCGAGAGCCCCGGTATGCCTTGCAAAGCCTGGTCAAAGTAACGGCCATTGGATATGTGGCGCGAAATTACCGGCGCGATGTAGTCGAGCTGCACCAGGCCGATGGTGGCAGTGACGTTGTTCATATGGTACTTGTAGCCCACGCTTGCCACATCCACCTCGGTGCGTGACGCGGCACGGTCAATGCCGAACCAGCGGAACTTGCGCCCTGCGCCGAGCAGCTTTTCCCTGTCGCCCGGCCCGTTGCAGGCCAGCATGCCGCCATCCACAGTGGTCATGTGCTTGATCGCTTGCAGCGAAAACATGACGAATTCGGAATGCGTGCCTACCGGTGCCCCGGAGTAGCGCGCGCCAAGGGCGTGCGCCGCATCTTCAATCACCGGAATATTATGCGTTGCCGCCGCTGCGCGGATGCCATCAACAGGTGCGGGAATTCCACCGTAATGCACCACCATTACGGCACGTGTGTGTTGCGTAATTTTCTCTGCCACGGACGCTGCCGTCAGGTTGCCGTTGGCGGGATCAACATCGGCCCACACGATTTTCCCGCCGGCATGGAGTATTGCCATATTGGTCGGTTCCGCGGTCATGGCGGTGGAGATTACTTCGTCACCCGGTCGGACGCCAGCCAGCACCAGCGCGCCATGCAGCGCTGCTGTACCGGAATAGAAGGAAAGAATGTCCGGGCTGCCGACGAGTTCGCCGAAGCGGCGCTCGAATTCAACCACCGGAGCGCCCTCTGAAATCTGGCCGCTATACAGGATTTCTTCGAGGCGCGGCATGAGCGCCGCACGCGGCGGCAGGAACACCTTAAATAAAGGGATCTCGGTGTAAGTATTAGAAGTTGGCAAAATCGCCACCGGCCATCTCCATACTCTCAAACTCCTTGTCGGCGCGAACCATCAACCGCTTGATCTGCTCTTTCTCCACCAGGCTGTCAAAGGAACTGTATTCGGCACGCAGGTGCTCGAAATGCACCTTGTTCCACCACGGATGGATTCTGTAGTAATCGCCCAAATCCTCGGTGCGGACCAGCTCCTCTTCGGTGAGCATGATCTCGTTCAGCTTCTCGCCCGGCAACAGGCCGATCACATCGTATTCCAGCGGCTTGCCCGCTTCCTCGCTGATGATCGCCGCGAGGTCGGTGATGCGCGCGGACGGAGCCTTGCGCACAAAAATTTCCCCACCTTGTTGCCGCTCTGCGGCATACAGCACCAGATCAATGGCATCGTTGAGCGTCAACAGGAAGCGTGTCATGCGGTCATCGGTGATGGTCAGGCGCTGGCCGGTGGCAAGCAGGCGGCGGAACAGGGGGATCACCGAGCCGCGCGAGCGCAGCACGTTGCCGTAGCGCACACAGGCAAAACGGGTGCCGCGATTGAGGCGCGACTGGTTGCCCTTCAGCACGATGCGCTCCTGCAACGCCTTGGTCATGCCCATCACGTTGACCGGCTTGACCGCTTTGTCGGTGCTGATCATGACGAACGCTTCCAGGCCATTGCGCAAGGCTGCGTCCACGACGTTCTGCGCGCCGGTCACGTTGGTATGGATTGCTTCATGGGGAAAATTCTCGCAAGTCGGCACTTGTTTCAGTGCGGCGGCATGGAACATGATGTCAATGCCGCTCATCGCCTCGTCCAGGCGCTCGCGGTTGCGTACATCGCCGATCACGAAGGAGAGATTGGTGCGCCCGCGATAGAACACGCGCATGTCATGCTGTTTTTTTTCGTCGCGACTGAGGACGCGCACTTCCTTCGCGCCGAGATCGAGCAGACGGCGCACGATAAAATTACCGAAAGAGCCGGTGCCGCCAGACACGAGAACAGATTTTTGAGAGTAATCCATTTGGGAGTCTTTCTGGTTGATATACGAGCTGGTTTCAACAGGCAGGCCGATTTTACACGATACAGGTTGGAGTGACGGGAGAACTGCTTACAGCGGAATTTCCGGAGGTGAACCATGCAACGAAAATGCAGTATGCTCCGCTTTTGCTGCCCCATTAAAATTGGGGAGCCGAGGAGAACTTATCTACTCTGGAGCGGATCAACTGCAACTGCAAATTCCCCTACCCGATTTCTTGCGTGATGGGCAATGAAACCGCCCATCCCTGCTTACCCCGGAGCAAACCCGGGCGCAACGACCCCTGCCCTTGCGGCAGCGGGAAAAAATACAAACAGTGCTGCGAGCGGCGCGAAGCTTCAGTGGCGTCCATCCGCCAGTCGCGTGCCATGCATTTTAATCGCGGCTACTCGTACAGGCAGACGAACAGGCTGGACGAGGCGGCAGAAAGCTACCGCAAAGCACTTGCCCTTGACCCGGGTTTTGCCGATGGCTACGTCAACTTGGGCAACGTGCTCTACGAGCAAGGCAGGCTGGATGAAGCGATAGAGAACTACCGCAAGGCGCTCGCGCTCAATCCGGACTCGGCACAGGCGCACTACAATCTGGGCAACACACTCCACGACCAGGACAAGCTGGGCGAAGCCGCCGAATGCTACCGCCGCACGATCACGCTCAAACCAAATTTCCCCGATACACACAACAATCTCGGGCTTGCGCTCCAGAAACAGGGCGAAGTGGGCAAAGCGATTGCCTGTTATCAGAAAGCGCTCGCGCTAAAGCCGGATTACGCCGAAGCGTACAGCAACCTGCTGTTTCTTTACGGCTCCCAAGCCTCGTTCCACGAGAAGGAATATCCCGCGCTGGCGCGCGGCTGGGAGCGGGCTTGTGTGACGGCGCAGGAGCGGCAAGCGGCCTGCCGCCGAACTTTCAAACGCTCGCCGCCCGCCGGGCGGCGGCTCAAAATAGGTTATGTATCAGGAGATTTCCGCCAGCATGCGGTGAGCTACTTCGTCGAGCAGCTCTTCGCCCATCACGACCACGCGCGGGTGGAGCTGGTCGCCTACTCCAACCACGGCCAGCGTGACGCGGTCACGGAGCGGTTGCAGGCTCTGGTCGAGCGCTGGGTTCCCGTCTTCGGCGCGCCGGATGCCGCAGTCCGCGACCGCATCGAGGCGGACGAAATTGACGTGCTGGTGGATCTTTCCGGCCATTCAGCATACAACCGCCTGGGGGTGTTCGCGCGCCGCGCCGCGCCGGTGCAGGCGTTTTATCTGGGCTTTATGGCCAGCACCTGGCTGACCGAAATGGACTACTGGATCGGCGACGCCATCCTGACGCCACCTGAAACAGACAGCCATTTTAGCGAGCGGGTGTGGCGGCTGCCGCGCGTATCGGTATGCTACGGCGGTAAACCGGATGCGCCCCACCCGGGCTGGCGTCCCGATCCGGATGGCACCGTGCGGATCGGGAGCTTCAACAATCTGCTTAAACTGACACCGGCAACCTTTACACTCTGGGCGGAAGTGCTGCGCGCCCTGCCGGAAGCAAGGCTGTTGCTCAAGACCAAAGAACTGGCCGATCCCGGCAACCGGCGGCGCATCCTGGACGTGATGACCTGTCACAGCATTTCCGCAGGCCGCATCGAACTCGCCGACAGCAGCACCACGCCAGAATGGCGGGATCATCTGGCTTATTATGACCGGCTGGACATCGCGCTCGACCCGGTGGGGAGCTGGGGCGGCAACACCACCACCTGCGACGCGCTGTGGATGGGGGTGCCGGTGGTCACGCTGGAGGGCGAGCGCATGGCCGCCAGCCCTTTGTGCGACGCGCGCGGCCTGGCCGAAAGCCTGGAGGAT
>VIKH01000129.1 GCA_008080515.1 Gallionellaceae bacterium
TCGAGGAACACGCTATGGCAGATGCCGAGGCCGCCGCGCGAGAACCAGCAGCCGTATTTTTTGCTGAAGGTTTCGAGGTAGCGATGGTCATCGCCGTCAATGTAGCCGACCTGCAAGGTTTTGTGGTCCACCACGATGACCGAGGTGGTCTTCACCCGATCCACGCCCATCTTCTCGAAAGCCAGCGCGGCAGCGGTGCCGGTGGCATCCTGGTAGAGGGTGTGGGTGAACTGGATCTCCAGCGGCTTCCCCTGCTCGGGAAGTTGCTTCAGCCCTCCGGCCGCGTTGGCCAAAAGGATTTTCTGTGCGACGTTAAGTGCGGCCATATAAGTTCTCCTAATTACTTAAAGTAAAAAATCAGCAAGCCCATCGTGAAACATGCGCAAGCCATCGGATACTGATGAACTGAATGATCGGGTTCCGCAGTCTTGCTCCACCCGTCTTAACGTTCTTCTCCGAAGAATTTGCACTAAAAACTGCAAAGAAATACAGGATAAAACTATTCGGCCATAACCCGGCAAAGGGCTGCTCCCCGAACCAAAGCCTTATTCAATGCTCCCTTGCACCCAAAGTAAAATATCTCGTAAAAACTGGGGCGCCCCAATGGACACAACCGATGCCAAGCCACCGCCCAACCGGGCGGAATGATCCAATCTGGCACGCCGGGTTGCACCCGACCATGAGGTTATTGCCATGCAGGAATAAATGCTGGGAATCTGCTGCGGTTTTTTTATTTTGATGCGCGAAACGCATCCACCTGCCGCCTTGTTAAAACTCCAACCCGCTCCCTGTTAACAACGCTCCAAACTCGAACATCGAAGCCGCCATTATACGCATTTTCTGCGCAAGGCTTGCATCCCGGCCTTGCCAGATAGACGGGCCCGAACGAGCGGGTATATTTTGGCGCAAGATGAGCCGGAAACGGCGGGAAAAGCCAGATTGTTTGCTGGAATACCGCGGCCACGTTGAACCCTCTATCCAACCGTCGCAAAAGAGCTGTGCGCCACCCACGCCTGCCCCAGCGCAATGCCCGTATCGCCGGGCTGGAGCCGCCGCATTGCGAGAACCTTCAAACCGGCTTTCTCAAGTTGTTTCAGCAACCCTGCCGACAACAGCGAATTGAAAAAACAGCCGCCGCCGCAGGCGATTGTCCGGATGCCGGTGCGGTGTGCCGCTTTCACTGCCCAATCCGCCAGCGCGGCGACCAGCGTGGCATGAAAGACTGCCGCGCCATGTTCCGCGTCTTTTGTGTCTGCCAACCGCGCGAATAGCGGCAGCAAATCCAGTTGCCCTTCCGGGCTGACCTGCCAGCCGTCAACCTGGCTTTGCGGCATGCCTTGCGCCGCGATATGGCGCGAAGCGGCCTGCTCCAGCGCGATGGCGGCTTGCGCCTCGAATTCCATCCTGCCGCACAGGCCGAGCAACCCGGCGGCAGCATCGAATGCGCGCCCCATGCTGGAAGTGGACGGACAGTTCAATCCCCGCCGCAACATTTCAGCCACAGTCGCCGCCCCCGGCTGGCCGCTGAAACGGGCGGGAATCTCGCCGTTGCGCCCCAGTTCGTGCAGGGCCGCCGCCGCCATGCGCCACGGTTCGCGCGCTGCGCGGTCGCCGCCGGGCAGCGGCAGCAGGCGCAAATGGCCGAGGCGCTGAAATTCCGCGCCATCCACCCGCAACAGTTCGCCCCCCCATGCGCCACCCTCTCCCCCGAGCCCCACCCCATCCAGTGCCAGCCCCAGCACGGGCGCTCGCTCGCCATGCTCGGCGCACACGGCAGCGATATGGGCGTGGTGGTGTTGCACGGCAATAAGCGGCACGGCCAGTTCCGCAGCAAGCCTGGCCGCAAAGCGGGTGGAATGGAAATCCGGGTGCAAATCATGCGCAATGGCGGCAGGTTTTTCGTTTTGCCACTCCAGCAGCGATCGTGCCGTTTCTTCGTGGGCGCGGCAGGCATCCGCGCTGTCCAGGTCGCCGACGGTTTTGCTGACAAACGCTTGCTGGCCGGAGGCGAGACAGAGCGTATTTTTGTACCAGGCACCCACCGCCAGCACGGGCTGGACGGGGCATGGCAAAGAAATAACGTGCTCGACGCAGCCGGGGCGAGTCATGCGCTGGGCTGGTGGTGGGCGATCAGCCGGTCTATGAACTGGCGCAGAATATGGTCGGGTTGCGCGCTGTGGAAGCGTTCAAACTCCCGCCCGCGACTGTACCCGATAACGGTCGGAAATCCGCGCACGCCGTGACGCCCCGCGATGCGCATGTTCTCGTCGGCATCCACCCTGGCCAGCAGGAACTTGCCGCCATATTCTCTTGCCAATTTTTCCAGGCGCGGGCTGAGCACATTGCATGGCGCGCACCACTCCGCCCCGATGTCGAGCAGGACGGGAGTGTCCTGCGAACGTGCGACCACGCGCTCGTCGAAGTCGGCTTCCTCCACATCATAAGAAAACGGATGGGGATCACGCTGGTGCATGGCGGTTCGATTCCTTTTGGTGCGCTTCCAGCCAGGCCAGCCACTCACCCATGCCTTCGCCGCTGGTGGCGGAGATACGGATGATGCGGATGTCGGGGTTGACGCGGCGGGCGTAGCTTTCGGCAAGAGCAATATCGAAAACCAGGTATGGCAGCAGGTCGCATTTGTTCAACAGCAAAAGCCTCGCGGCGCGGAACATGTCGGGATACTTGAGCGGCTTGTCCTCGCCTTCCGTCGCCGACAGCACGGCCACCTTGGCCGCTTCGCCCAGATCGAACGCGGCGGGGCACACCAGGTTGCCGACGTTCTCGATGAACAAAATGCCGTTCTGCGGTAACCGCATTTGCCGCAAGGCGCGTTCGACCATTTCCGCGTCGAGGTGGCAACCTTTGCCAGTATTGATCTGGATGGCCTCGATCCCCGTGGCGCGGATGCGCTCGGCATCATTGTCGGTCTGTTGATCGCCTTCGATCACCGCCAGCGAGCGCGTGTTTTTCAACGCTTGCAGCGTGCGCACCAGCAACGCCGTCTTGCCGGAGCCGGGGCTGGAAACGAGATTCAGCGCAAGAATGCCATTGCTTGAGAACAGCTCACGGTTCCGCGCCGCATACGCACCGTTCTTGGCGAGGATGTCTTGTTCCAGCCTGACGATGCGCGTTGCGTCGTTATCCTTGAGAGGTGTTCCGGCAGCATGGGGGCGAAAACGGGCAGGTGCGCCCGTTTTGCCGGATTGGCGCTTGCCGCGAACAAACACCCCGTTTGCTCCGCACCCGCAAGACATGCACATTATTCCACCTCCAGCTCTTTCACCCGCATCGCATCGCCCGCAACGACCTGCATCCCATAGCTTCCGCATTGCAAACACGCCTCATACAGCGTGTTGATCTGCATCTCATGCCCGCACCGCGCGCATCTGCCCTGCCCTGCCGTCTCGAGTATCTCCAATCTGGCGCCATCGGCAACCGTATCTTTGATCACCGCATCGAAACAGAAACTCATCGCGTCCTTCTCGACGCAGGAAAGTTTCCCGATCTCCAGCCACACCGTCCTGACCCGCGTGAATCCCTGGTTGATTGCCGCATCCTCGATGATCTGCAACGCGCTCTCGGCAAGTGACATCTCATGCATCAGATCGTAAGCACCAGATAGCTATCAAGAAAACCAGCAGGCCAGCAAAGAACATAGCGTAAAGATAATCCAATCCGCCGAACAAATAGCTCCAGTCATCCTGCCACCCATGGGCATGTCTTGGACCCGGATGCGCCCGGGCCAACACCGGCAACAACAGCGCAAAAACTGAAATAATTCCCGGAGCCAATTTTCTTGAATTGTTCATGTTGTTTTCTGCCAGACAAGGATTAAACTAGCACCGTATGCTCCAGTGACGCTCCAACTGCATTATGCTACCAGACAACGAAACTCGTTTTGACGATTCCAAACAAACGTGGCTGGACGAGCTGATTGTGAGGCATGGGGGCGACGCCTCCGGTTTGTTGCAGATACTTATCGAAGCGCAAGAGCGGTTCGGCCATATCGCCGAACCAACCGCCTCCCGAATTGCACTGAAACTTTTCATCCCTCTGGCCCGCGTGCAAAGTGTGGCCTCGTTCTACTCCTTCCTGCACCTGCAACCTCGCGGCGAGTACCGCGTGCTGTTCTCCGACAACATCACCGACCGCATGCTGGGCAGCCAGACGCTGTTGGAAAAAATGTGCCAGCAACTGTGGGTCGAGCCGGGCAAGATGTCGGAAGATGGTCTGGTCAGCGTCGGCACTACCTCCTGCACCGGTTTATGCGACCAGGGGCCGGCCCTGCTGGTCAACGGGCGCGCCATCACGCGGTTGACCCATCAGCGCGTGCAGGAAATCGCCCACCTGATCCGCAACCGCACGCCATTGACGGACTGGCCTGCCGATTTTTTCCGCGTCGAGGACAACATCCGGCGCAAGGGCTTGCTGCTCGATAGCAAGCTCGCGCCCGGTGAAGTGTTGCTCGCCGCGTTTTCCTTACCCGTTCGCCCTGAGCCTGATGGAACTACTAGCCATTCGACTAAGCCCGCAAGCGGGCAAGTCGCTGGTTTCCGCAGGCTCACCACGAACGGAGATTGGTACAGCCATCGTCGAGGCCATCAAGCAATCCGGCCTGCGCGGGCGCGGGGGGGCAGGATTTCCGACCGGCCTGAAGTGGGAAGCCTGCCGCAATGCGCAAGGGGCGGAGCATGTTGTAGTGTGCAACGCCGACGAGGGTGAACCCGGCACCTTCAAGGACCGTGTGCTGCTGGCCTCGTATGCCGATCTGGTGTTCGAGGGCATGACGCTGTGCGCCCTTGCCGTCGGCGCAAGGAAAGGCTTCCTCTATTTGCGCGGCGAATACCGCTATCTGCTCGAACCCTTGCGGGCGGCGCTACAGCGCCGCCGCGAAAACAATTTGCTGGGCGCCACCATCCTCGGCCAGCCCGGCTTCGATTTCGACATCGCCATCCATCTCGGCGCGGGCGCCTACATCTGCGGCGAGGAATCGGCGCTGATCGAATCGCTGGAAGGCAAGCGCGGCGTGCCGCGCAGCCG
>VIKH01000003.1:0-11898 GCA_008080515.1 Gallionellaceae bacterium
CCTGGGTCAATTCGGTGATCAGCGGCGAATACCAGAAATGGATTTCAACCCATTATGGCGGCCAGCGATCGTAGGCTGGCCTATGTATGTACTCCGCCTGCACGCCGAATCATTCGACTCCGCTTGAGGGCACCGATCAAGCGGAAAAAACAGACACCAACTGGCTGGACAAAGGTTTTCGTTCGGCAGCTCCGGCTTTTCAGAACAACCAAAACGGTGTGCAGCAAGCGGGCAGCACGACCGGCCCCGACTCCTAATAACACCATTAGGATGGGTCACCCCCCCCATTCGGGCTATTTAATATGCGGGGCGGATGCGTCAACATACGCGCAGGTTATCGCTGATTCCCAGCGAGTGAGTGACGCCCATGAGTGCCGAGATCACCGCCCCACCCTACCGCACGATCCCCATCATTCCCGCCCTGAAGCCCGGAGCCATGGCGGAAACGAAGTCTTTTGTCGCCAACGAAAAAATCCAGGAGGCGATCGGTTTCCCCGGTAAGCTCGTTGATGACTGGCACGATCGCGCCATCGCCCGGATGGGGGAGCTGCTGACCCAATACCGGTCTCTCAAGGTGTTTCTCGACGCCTGCGTGCATTGCGGTGCCTGCTCCGACAAGTGCCATTATTTCATCGGCACCCAGGATCCGAAAAATATGCCGGTGGCGCGTCAGGATCTGATGCGCAGCGTTTACCGCCGCTACTTCACGTTGCCGGGAAAGTTGTTCCCCAAGCTGGTCGGCGCGCGCGACCTGACCCGCGAAGTGCTGGACGAGTGGCACAGCTATTTTTACCAGTGCTCGGAATGCCGCCGCTGCTCGGTTTTCTGCCCCTACGGCATAGATACCGCAGAAATAACCATGGCCGCGCGGGAAATTCTCAACAGCGTCGGTTACGGCCAGAAATATTCGAACGAGATCATCGGCAAAGTACACAAGATCGGCAACAATCTCGGGCTGCCCGGCCCCGCGCTGGCCGATACGCTGGAAGGGCTGGAAGAAGATGTCAAGGATGCATGCGGCCAGGAGGTGCGCTTCCCGCTCGACGTGCAGGGCGCGGAAGTGCTGCTCATCACCCCTTCTGCCGATTTCTTCGCCGAACCGCACATTGAAAGCCTGATCGGTTATGCCAAGGTTTTTCATGCGGCGGGCATAAGCTGGACGCTATCCTCGAAAGCCTCGGAAGCGGGCAATTTCGGCATGTTTATCGGCAACTACGAGCAGATGCGCAAAATTGCCCTGCGCGTGCGCGAAGCCGCGCTGGAGCTGGGCATCAAGCGCATCGTTGTCGGCGAGTGCGGTCACGCCTGGCGCGTGGCATACAGCTTCTGGAACACGCTGACCGGCGTCGGCGGCGGCGCGAGCGACCCTTTTGCCCTGCAATTGCAGCAGCAGCTGGATCACCGCTACAAGCAGCCGATGCACATCTGCGAGCTGACCTGGAGCCTGATCGAACGCGGTGCGATCACGCTCGACAAGGAAGCCAACGATAAGCACATCATCACCTTTCACGACTCCTGCAACGTGGCGCGCGGCTCGCGCATGGGCGACATCCTGGGCGGGCAATTCGAAATCCCGCGCAATATCATCAAGGCGTCCGCCAACCACTTTCACGAGATGCTGGAGGGGACGACGCACGAAAAAACTTTTTGCTGCGGCGGCGGCGGCGGGCTGTTGACCGACGACCTGCTCGATCTGCGTGTAAAAGGCTCGCTGCCGCGCATGGAGGTGCTGCAGAAAGTGGTGGATGACCACGGCGTCAATTTCATGGCGACCATCTGCGCCATCTGCAAGGCGCAGTTCACCAAAGTGTTGCCCATTTACGGCTTCGAGCGGGGCATGGTGGGCGGCGTACACCAATTGGTCAGCAACGCGATCCGGCTCGGCGACAAATAAAATATTCAAATATTTTTCAGGAGACAGATGATGTCAACGCACACCGAAGAAACCAAGCTCACCTTCCGCCGCTATAAGGATGGCGACACCCAGATACGCGCCAAGCGCGACCGGATATTCCAGGCCAGCTATTCCTACAAGTGTCCCACCTACATCCAGTCAACGCCGCCCTGCCAGGGGAGCTGCCCGGCAGGAGAGGACATCCGGGGGTATTTGCAGATCGCGCGCGGCACCGAAAAGCCGCCTGCGGGGCCGGACGGCAAGCCCGTGCCGTGGCAGGAATATGCCTGGCGTCGCCTGACCGAGGCCAACCCGTTTCCCTCGGTGATGGGTCGGGTCTGCCCGGCCCCCTGCGAAACCGGATGCAACCGCAACGAGGTCGAGGATCACGTCGGCATCAACTCGGTCGAGCATTTCCTCGGCGAATATGCGGTTGCCAACAACCTCAAGTTCGTCAAGCCGCAGCTTTCCACGGGAAAGAAGGTCGCCATTCTGGGCGGCGGGCCCGCCGGGCTTTCCTGCGCCTACCAGCTCGCGCTGAAAGGCCACGAAGTGACGGTTTTTGACGAGCACGAATTTTTGGGCGGCATGATGCGTTACGGCATCCCCGGCTTCCGCACTCCGCGCGACGTGCTGGATGCGGAGATCCAGCGCATCCTCGATTTGGGCGTAAAAACCCGGATGAACTGCCGCGTCGGCAAGGACATCACGCTGGAGCAGGTCAGGAAGGATTTTGATGCCCTGTTCCTCGGCATGGGCGCGCAATCCGGCAGGGCGCTGCCCATCCCCGATGCGAGCGCGCCCAATGTCGTAACCGCAACCGCTTTCCTGCGCGCCTTCAACGATGGCCGTCTGAAATATGTGGGCAAGCGCGTCGTGGTCGTCGGCGGCGGCGATACTTCCATAGACGTGGCGACCGTCGCCCGGCGGCTGGGCCACATCGCGCACGCCAAGCCGACCGACATCGAGCACGCCATCGCCGGGCGCATGGCGCACGATGTCGCCGGCATTTCGGCCAAACAGGGTGCCGATGTCACGCTCACTTCGGTTTTTCCGCTCGACAAGATGCAGGCCAACAAGCACGAGATCGAGCAGGCGTTGGCCGAGGGTATCGCCATTCGCGGCAGCCTGGTGCCGGTCGGCCTGGTCAAGGATGCGAACGGGAGGGCGACCGCGCTGCGCGTCGCCGAGTGCGATGCCAAGTTTGTCGGCGGCAAGCTCGAAATCAAACAGAAGGAAGGCTCCGAGCAGGATCTGCCCGCCGACCTGATCGTTTCAGCCATCGGGCAGGCAGTGGATTTTGCCGGTCTCGAAGAATTTGACAACGGGCGAGGAGCCATCACCGCTGACAAAAACTACCAGATTGCCGGCAAGGCGGGCACGTTTGCGGGTGGCGACATCATCCGCCCGCACCTGCTGACCACCGCCATCGGCCACGGTGCCATCGCGGCGGAAGGGATCTGCCGTTTCCTTGACGGAGAGGATCCGGAGAAACGCCCGAAGATTGATGTGCACCAGTTTGACCTGATGAGAAAGATGGTGGAAAAGGGGTTGTCCCCCACCGAGGTGCGCGAACCGATACGCGGGACGGATGCCTCGACTGGTGCCGTCCACAACTTTGATAACCGTTCAGACCGCTACGTCATCCCGCACAACGAATTGTTCCTCGGCCACTTCTCCTACACACCCCGGAACAAGCGCAAAATTATCACGCTCGACAAACAGTCCGCCCTCGGCAACTTTGCCGAACGGATCGAGCCGCTGCCGGAGAAAGAGGCGGTCGCCGAAGCGAAGCGCTGCATGAGCTGCGGGCTGTGTTTCGAGTGCGACAACTGCGTGGTCTATTGCCCGCAGACCGCAGTTTACCGGGTGCCGAAGGGCAAGGCGACGACCGGGCGCTATGTGGACACCAACTACGACAAGTGCATCGGCTGCCACATTTGCAAGGACGTGTGTCCGACCGGATACATACAGATGGGACTCGGAGAATGAAGCCGGCCACGGATCAACACGGATGGAGCACTGCTACTACCACTTGATTTATGGCGACAAGCTTTTATCCGTGCCTATCCGTGTTGATCCGTGGCTAACAAATAGCATGATGAAAACCTTCTTGTTTGTCCTGCTGCTCGCCGCGACGCCCGCATGGGCGGGAGACTCTATCGCCCCCAAGCTCGACATCGGGAAAGGCGGCCAATGCGTGGAAGATCCGAAGCTCATGCGCAAAACCCATATGGACATTCTGCGGCACCAGCGCGACGAGACCATGCGCCTCGGAATCAGGGATCCCAGGCACAGCCTTGCCGGGTGCATTGATTGCCACGCCAGCACCAAAAACAACAGCGTGCTTGGCGGCAGCGAAAATTTCTGCCAGGGATGCCACGTTTATGCCGGAGTAAAAATAGATTGCTTCGAGTGTCATTCCAGCAAAAGAAAAACGGTCGCGGAGGCCACCAAATGAGCGCGGAAAACCCTGAGCGCAGGGCGTTTCTCGGGAAGGCTTCCGCGCTGGCTGCCGGGCTGGCTATCGCCCCGGGCGTCCTGCTGTTCGGTTTCGCGCACGGTCGCCCCGCCGGAGAAGCCGCTTCCGGCAAGGTGCGCTGGGGAATGCTGGTTGACACCAACCAGTGCGGAAACGGGTGCAACGACTGCGTGACCGCCTGCAACAAAGAGAACGGGCTTTCCGGCGGCACCAAGGCGACCGATTCGCAGTGGATACGCAAAGTGGAACTGAAGAACATGAAGGGTGGCCGCAACCTGTCGTTGCCGGTGATGTGCCAGCATTGCGAACATCCGCCGTGCGTAGACGTTTGCCCCACCGGCGCATCGTTTCGCCGCGCCGACGGAATCGTGCTGGTGGACAAGCACCGCTGCATCGGCTGCCGCTACTGCATGATGGCCTGCCCCTACAAGGCGCGGTCGTTCGTACATGAGCCGCTGGCCGACCAAAAACCGGATGTGCCGCGCGGCAAGGGCACGGTGGAGAGTTGCACCCTGTGCGTACACCGCGTGGATCGCGGCGAGCAACCGGCGTGTGTCGAAGCCTGCGCCAAAGCGGGGCGTGGCGCGATTCTGTTCGGTGACCTCAACGATCCGGAAAGCGAGATTTCCAAGCGCATCCGCACAGTCGCGTCCGCCCAGATACGCGCCGACCTGATGCTCAACCCCGGCATCCGCTACGAGGGGATATAAAAACCTGCTGAAACAGGCTGTCAATATCATGTATAGCAAAGTCGAAGCCCGCAATTTTTATATCCTGGTCGCCGCCAGCGGCCTAATCACCGGGATCGGCCTGGTCGCGGCCTGGCTCATGGAAGAGCACGGCCACATTATCACCGGCATGAACAACCAGATCGTCTGGGGTATACCGCACGTCTTCGCCATCTTCATGATTGTTGCGGCATCTGGTGTACTCAATGTTGCCTCCATCGGCTCGGTCTTCGGGAAATCCGTGTACAAGGCGCGTGCGCCGCTGTCCAGCCTGCTCTCCATCGCGCTGCTGGCGGGCGGATTAACCGTGCTGATGCTTGATCTGGGGCGCGCCGACCGCCTGATGGTCGCCATGACCAACTACAACCTTACCTCGGTGTTCGCGTGGAACGTCGTCCTGTATTCCGGGCTCTTCTCTTTTGCGGCCATTTACCTTTGGACCATGATGGATCCCAGGATGAAACCCTGGAACAAGCCCGCCGCCTTTGCCGTGTTTGCGTGGCGCATCATCCTCACCACCGGAACCGGCCTGATCTTCGCCTTTCTCGTCGCGCGCCAGGCTTACGGGTCGGCGCTGTTGCCGCCGATGTTTATCGTGATGTCCTTTGCCTGGGGGCTGGCAGTGTTTCATATCGTGCAATCGTCGCTGTATGCGTGGAACGGGAAAACGCTCGATCCGGTCATTCTGCAGCGTATGAAAAACCTGCTCGGCCTGTTCGTCATCGCCACCCTTTATTTCGTCGCGACTTACCATCTGACCAACCTTTATTTCGCCAGGCAGGACGGTTTCGAGCGCTTCATCCTCGCCGGTGGTGGCATCTTTCCCTGGCTGTTCTGGGCGGGCTATGTGCTTCTCGGCAGCTTTCTGCCGCTGGTTCTGATCTTTCATCCCGCCTTCGATAAAACGCGGCATACCGTCATCGCCTCGCTGCTGGTGATATTCGGCAGCTTCGCCCTGCTTTACGTTTTCATCATCGGCGGGCAGGCTTACCCGTTGTCCATATTTCCCGGCTATGAGGTGACCAGCAGTTTTGGCGATGGGCAGATTGCAAGCTATTCCCCTTCATTGCCGGAATTTCTTCTGGGTTTGGGCGGCCTCGGCGTGGCATTCTTGATCACCACCATCTGCGTGCGTGTGCTGGGTATGGCACCGCCGCACGACATACCGGACAGGCGCAAGCGAGACACCTTCTGATGAACCGGCTGCTGGTTTCCGCCGCCCACAAGTCTTCCGGAAAAACGGTCGTCAGCATCGGCTTGTGCGCCGCGTTGAGGCGGCGCGGCTTTTCTGTCCAGCCCTTCAAAAAAGGCCCCGACTACATTGACCCGATGTGGCTGTCGCAGGCCTGCGGTCGTGCGTGCCGCAACCTCGACCTGTACCTGATGGAGCGCGAGGAGATCGCTTCCGCTTTCGTCAGGCACGCCTCCGACATCAATCTGGTGGAAGGGAACAAAGGGCTTTACGACGGCCTCGCGCTCGACGGCAGCAACAGCAACGCGGCGCTGGCCAAGCTGCTCGACCTTCCGGTCATCCTGGTAATAGACGCCAGGGGCATGACGCGCGGCATCGCGCCGCTGATTCTCGGCTACCGGGCGTTCGATACCGAAATCACCATCGCCGGGGTGATCCTCAACAATCTTGGCGGCGCGCGGCACGAAGCCAAGCTGCGCGCCGTCATCGAGCATTACACCGGGCTGCCGGTGGTCGGTGCCATCCAGCACGATGAGCGGCTCACCATCGTCGAGCGCCACCTCGGCCTGATGCCGAGCAATGAAGATGGTGCAGCGTCCCGCCGGATCGCGGAAATTGCCACCGCAATCGAAGGCCAGGTTGATCTTGACCGGCTTCTGGCTCTTTCTGACAGGCCGCCTTTTGCAGCTTCGCCCAAGCCCGAGGCGTTTCCATCTCCGCACCGCGAAAAGATCAGGATCGGCATTGCCCGCGACCGCGCCTTCGGGTTCTATTATGAAGACGACCTGGATGCGCTTGCTGCCGCAGGCGCCGAGATCGTCCCTTTCGACACGTTGCATGATCCCCGTCTTCCCGATGTTGACGCGCTCTACATCGGCGGCGGATTTCCCGAAATTTGCGCGGCGGAATTAGAGGCCAATGCTTCGTTGCGGGCCGAAATCAAAAACGCCATCGCATCCGGTATGCCCACCTATGCCGAGTGCGGGGGGCTGATGTATTTATCCAGAAAAATCATCTACGGGAGCCGAAGCTACAGCATGGTCGGCGCCATACCGGGCGATGTGGTGATGCACGACAAACCTGTCGGGCGCGGCTACGTCCATCTTGCCGAAAACCAGCAGCATCCGTGGCCGCGCCCGCATGGCCCCGCACCGATAATCAAGGCGCACGAATTCCACTATTCGAGCCTGGAGAATCTGCCGCCCGATTCAAAATTTGCCTACCGTGTCGCGCGCGGCCACGGTATTGACGGCAAAAACGACGGGCTCATCCTGCACAACCTCATCGCTTCTTACACCCACCTCCGCACCATCGGCAGTTGCTACTGGGCGTCCCGTTTCGTCGCGTTCGCCCGCCGCGCCAAAAAGGCGAAGGAAGTCTTGCCGGAACAGGTGGCGCTATGAGCAGCCCCTTGCGCAAGATCATTCTTGTCAACGGCAAAGAAATCGAGACCGATGGCGAGGGATACCTGAAAAACCTGCAAGACTGGTCGGAAGATTTCGCTCTGGCCAAGGCGGAGGAGGAGCACCTTGAACTGACCGAAGAGCACTGGGAGGTTATCCGCTACTTGCGCGATTACTACCACGAGCACCGGGTGCAGGCGCAGGTGCGGGCGATGATCCAGCACTTCAAGCAGCGCTGGGGGCCGTTGCGCGGCAACAACCACTACCTGCACGAGCTTTTTCCGATAGGCGGCCCGCAGAAACAGGGGAACCGCCTTGCCGGGCTGTTGAGAACAAAAGGCGAGCACTAAAACGGCCAGAGCAACAGCGCCATGGCCCGGTTGAGCGAGTTTGAGGATCCGCTCGGGTGAACCCTGCATTGCCCGTGCTCAACGGGTCGCAGCGTGGGCGCTTATTAAATTTCAACTGCGGTTTTAAGCAAATGCGATCATTCGGGTTTGTCGGAATGTTTTCGCAAAACAACCAGAAACCCGTGTCCGTTCTCCGGCGATGAGGCAATGCCGGAATTGCCCTGTTTTGTGCTGCACCAAATCCACAAAGAAAGGGCAATGCCAACCCGTGATTGGAAGGCAGCGCTAAACCGGTTTACTATCCCGTCCGGAGAACGGGGGCCGCAACAATTGCTTGTGCGAATGAACCCGCACCTACATAACTACCAACTATGCTTTTCCGGACAAATTGGCTATGAAAATAGAAACCCTGCGCTGGTTCAACAACCGGCTGGAGATGATAGACCAGCGTATCCTGCCGGCCTCCTTTGAATATTTGAGTTATTACACCGCCGCTTCGGTGGCGGAGGGCATCCGCAGCATGGTGGTGCGCGGCGCGCCGGCCATCGGCGTGGCGGCGGCATATGGCGTGGCGCTGGAGGCGTTGCGGTTGAGTCAGGCCGCAGAAGGTCGTCATTCCGGGCTTGACCCGGAATCCAGTGATTTTAATAAACTGGATTCCGGCCTTCACCCGCAAGGGGTAGGCCGTGGTTGTAATGCCGCTGAAGCGGCAACAACCACGCACCGCCGGAATGACGGGGGCGTGGATTTCAAGGCAGGCATGGAAGCGGGATTCAGCGTGCTGGCGGCCAGCCGCCCGACGGCGGTGAACCTGTTCTGGGGTTTGAAGCGGATGCGCGCGGTGTGGGAGAGTGTTGCCGCGCAGACGCCGCAGCAGGTCGCGCAGCGGCTGCTGGCCGAGGCGCACGAAATCCTCGCCGAGGACATCCGCATCAACCGCGCGATGGGCGCGTTTGGCGCGGAGCTGCTGGTGGACGGCGCGCGCGTGCTGACCCACTGCAACGCCGGGGCGCTGGCGACGGCAGGTTGGGGCACGGCGCTCGGCGTGTTCCGCTCGGCGGTGGAGGCGGGCAAAAAGATTTCTGTAATCGCCGATGAGACCCGCCCCTTCCTTCAGGGCGCGCGGCTGACCGCCTGGGAGATGGTGCAGGAAAACATCCCGGTAACGCTGATCACCGACAACATGGCGGGCTTCATGATGGCGCGCGGCGAAGTGGATGCGGTGGTGGTCGGCACCGACCGCGTGGCTGCCAACGGCGACGTGGCCAACAAGATCGGCACCTACATGGTGGCGGTGCTGGCACGGCGGCACAACATCCCGTTCTATGTCGCCTGCCCGCTTTCCACCATAGACATGAGCATCGCCAGCGGCGCGGATATTCCCATCGAGGAGCGGTCAGCCGACGAGGTGAAAGGTTTCCGCGACTATCATTGGGCGGCGGAGGGGGTAAAGATACGCAACCCTTCATTCGATGTGACGCCCGCCGAACTGGTGACGGGGCTCATCACCGAAAGAGGCGTGGTGCGCCAGCCGGATCACGCCAAGCTGCGGTGGCTGTTCGAGAAACGACAATAATACCCACGAGGCTCCTATCGCCATGACGAAACCCGGACGCAACGACCCCTGCCCGTGCGGCAGCGGCAGGAAATACAAACAGTGCTGCCTGAAGCGGCAGGAGGTTCCGGCAGTGAGCGCCCACGAGCGAGCACCCACCCCGCAAACCCTGCGGCTCGCCGCCGAGCATCACCGGGCCGGGCGCCTGTTGCAGGCGGAAGAGGCTTGCAGGCAAGCGCTGCGGGCAGAACCGGATAACCCGGAGGCGCTGCAACTGCTGGACGCGCTTTCCGGGCAGCTTGCCGCCCTGCACTCGGACCAGGGAATTTCGCTCCACGCGCAAGGAAGGCTGGAGGCTGCTGCTGCCAGCTACCGGAAGGCGCTCGCGCTCAAGCCGGATTTTGCCGAGGCGCACTATAACCTCGGGATCGTTTTCAGCGAGCTGGGCAAGCTGGAAGAGGCGGTGGAAAGCTGCCGCCAGGCGCTGGTATTCAGGCCGGATCTGGCCGAGGCGCACAGCAACCTCGGCAACGCGCTGCAGGTGCTGGGCAGGCTGGATGAGGCGATTGCCAGCCACCGCAAGGCGCTGGCGCTCAAGCCGGATAACGCGGACTGGCTCTACAACCTCGGTATCGCGCTCCAGGAGCAGGGCGGGGCTGACGAGGCCATCGCGTGTTACCGCAAGGCGCTCACGCTGAATCCGGCTCTCGCGCAAGCGTGGTACAACCTCCACGCCCTGTTGCTGGATGCGGAGGGCATAACCGCCGCCATCGAGTGCATGAAAAAGGCGGTTGAAGCCAGCCCCACCAATGCGGATTACCGTTTCTTTTTGGGAATGCTGCTCGATTATTCAGGGCGGGCTGATGAGGCGTCAGCCTATCTGGATGCGGGTGGCAGGAGCGCGGGTTTGTTCCGCGCGCGGCTGGATGCGTGGCGCTACATCCAGTCGCTGGGCGGCAAGCTTCCGCAGATGACGGGCAGCCCGATTCAAGCGTTCAGGCTCGGGATGGGCGCGGCGCGCAACGATGGGCTGGTTCTGGAATTTGGCGTCCGCTTCGGCTGCTCGATCCGGCTGCTCGCCGCGCTGGCCGGACAGCAGGCGGTGCATGGCTTCGACAGCTTCGAGGGGATACCCGAGGCATGGCATGATGAGCCGCAAGGGAGCTACAGCACTAAAGGAGCGCTACCCGCCGTGCCGGAAAACGTGGCGCTTTACGCCGGGTGGTTCGATGACACGCTGCCGGCGTTCCTGGACAAGAACACCGGCCCTGCTCGCTTCGTGAACGTGGATTGCGACCTGTATAGCTCGACCAGAACGGTGCTGGAACTGTTGGCCGACCGCATCGTTCCGGGTACGGTCATCGTCTTCGACGAATATATCGGGAACGAGCGCTGGCGCGAAGACGAGTTCAGGGCTTTCCAGGAAGCCGTCGCCAGGTTTGGCTGGAAATACGAGTATCTCTGTTTCAGCTTATTTACTAAACAGGTGGCCGTCCGGATACTCTGATCCGTGACACCCTTTAGCTGGCAATCTGCTTCTCGCGGATCTCGTCCAGCGTCTTGCAGTCTATGCACAGCGTCGCGGTGGGGCGCGCTTCCAGGCGGTTTAGCCCGATTTCCACGCCGCACTTTTCGCAATAGCCGTAATCGCCGCTGTCTATCTTGGACAGCATCTCGTCTATCTTTTTGATCAGCTTGCGCTCGCGGTCGCGGTTGCGCAGTTCGAGGCTCACGTCGGATTCCTGGCTGGCGCGGTCGTTCGGGTCGGCAAACACCGTGGCCTCGTCCTGCATGGTATGCACCGTGCGGTCTATATCTTCGCCCAACCCGTGTTTGATGCCGTTCAGTATCGAGCGGAAATGTTCCAGTTGCTTGGGGCTCATGTAAGTCTCCCCTTTTTTCGGCTTGTAGGGGGCTGCGGGCTTGATGGTTTGTACCGGCATTTATCTCTCCAGAAACGGGCAAACAAAATTTTAGGACGCGCTTTAATACCAGAAACGTAGGCGCGTAGCAACTAGGGAAGCGCAGATTAAATTATCCGTTCGCCTTGAGCTTGTCGAAGGGTTGGTGGTACCCATTGATTGTTATAGATTTAATCCGATCATGGTGCGACAGGCTCACCAAGAACGGATTAAATCTGCGTTCCCCTAAATTTACTGGTAAATTTTTTTGAGCTGTTAAAAATTCAGCGCATAGGCTGGGGTGAGGTACGAACACCTGCAACATACGTTTGAACCTAGAAACCTCAGTTGGCAGGTGTTCATCCCTTCGACACGCCCGCTGCGCGGGCTGCT
>VIKH01000003.1:11949-41508 GCA_008080515.1 Gallionellaceae bacterium
CCGTTCGTGCTGAGTTTGTCGAAGCATGAGCGGTTTTTTGTAGTTTCAACTGCGGTTTTCAGGTTGAATGGATGAAGTTTGTACCCTGCCGTTGATAGCCAAAACCCAACCCCTGGGCGCAATAAGCCTGTCCTGAGCGTAGCCGAAGGGCGAAGCGCATTGCGCCGTATGGCTGATGCAATGAAATCAGAATGACAGCCATTTATTTTCAAGGGCAATTTTTGCGCGGCGAATGACGCCATCCCAATCCCCCTGCGTCGTTTGCCGGAACAGGCGGGCTGCGGGATACCATGGGCAGTCCTCGCGGTCGCGCAGCCAGCGCCAGTCGGCGCCGGATTTCAGCAGTACCCAGGCAGGCTTGCCGAGCGCGCCCGCCAAGTGCGCAACCGCCGTATCTATAGTGATGACCAAATCCAGCGCGGCGATAACCGATGCCGTGTCGTCGAAGGTGGCGAGCGCTCCGCCCGGCGCGATGACGTTGCGGTAACGCCCCAGAACCTCGATCTCGTCTTCCAGCAAGTCGTTTTGCAGGGCGACGAAGGTGAGGCGTTCCTCGTCGAGCAGCGGAGCCAACTGGCCGATAGCGATAGACCGACCGGGCGGCTTCGGGTTGCCGCGCCAGATGATGCCGATGCGGGGAGAGGGAGGCAGGCGCAGTTTTTGTTCCCAGTGCGCGGCCTTCTCGGGGCTGGCAAGCAGGTAGGGCAACTGGTTCGGGATGGATTCCTCGACAAACGTTTTGAGCGCGAGGGGGAGGCTGGTGAATGGGACGCGAAAATCCAGGTTCTGCGGATAGTCGTTGGTGCCTATTACCTGGCAGCCGGGGTAGCTTCTGGCGACCAGCTCGCGCAGCGGCTCCGCGATTTGCCATCGGCATTCTGCGGCGATTTGTTCCAGCAGGGGCACATAGCGCAGCATTTGGATGATGTCGCCGAAGCGCTGCTCCCACTGGACCAGAACCTTTTTTCCTGCGGGTGAAATTTCCCCGAGCAGCGGTAGCGCGCAATCGTTCAGGTGGCGGTAGTCGGGCGTCTGCAAGCGGTGCTCGTACAGTTGCCATGCAGCTCTGGAAACGCCGCCGCAGAGCAGCGCGTTACTCTTGTTAAATTTGGCTGCCGCGTAATCCGGCTTGAGCGCCAGCGAGCGGTCGTAGCACGCGATCGCCTCGTCCAGCCGGTATTGCCCGAGGAATGCGTTGCCCAGGTTGTAGTGCGCCTCGGCAAAGTCCGGCCTGAGCGCGAGTGCCTTCCGGTAGCAGGCGCCCGCTTCGTCAAACCGGCCCGATTCCAGAAACGTGTTTCCGAGATTGCTGTATGCGGCCTGAAATGCCGGGTCCAGCCGGAGTGCTTCGTTAAAGGCGGCAATGGCGGAATCCAACTCCCCGTTTCCTTTGTAGGCGCTGCCGAGATTGCAGTGGAATGCCGGAACGTTGCCGTTGATTTTGATGGCTTCCCCGATCAGGGCGATGGCATCGCGGTAATTTTTTCTGCGGGATGCGATCAGCCCGAGATAATGCAGTGCGTCGCTGTTGTCGGGGTCGTCCTCCAGCAGGGCGCGATAAGCGGCGGCAGCCTCGTCCAGGCGGTCGGCCTGATGTAGCGACACGGCCTTCAGCAGGCGCCCCGACGGAGGAGGCACATTGGTCGCGTTGATATTGTGGCGGGCGGATTTAGCTGAACTGTTGGTAGCTTCTGGCGTGCTTGCCTCGTCGCCGAGGCAGCATTTCTTGTATTTTTTTCCGCTGCCGCAGGGGCAGGGGTCGTTGCGGCTTGGCCTCATTCCGGCAAGGGGTAGAAGGCCCTGGAAATGTAAGCGATGAGCGCGGAGATCTCCTTGTCGTTGAGCACCGATTTCCACGCCGGCATCGAGGTTCCGGACAGCCCTTCGCGGATCGCTTCCCGCAGGCGCGCGCGCGTCATGGTGTCCATGACGACCGGATCGCGCAGATTGCGCGCATGGGGTTCCAGAAAACTGCCGATCCAGTTTTTGCCCGTGCCGTCCACGGCGTGGCAGAAGGCGCAGTTGTCTTTCCAGAGTTTCTGGCCTTTGCGCTCCAGCGCGGTCATGCCCTCGATTTTCAGCGGCATGTCGTGCAGCGCGTACGGGCTGGCGCTACTGATCGCGTCGAGCTTCGGGAGCGGGGTAAAGGAAAAATTATTGCGCGGGTAACTACCCTCGCGTGATCCGCCCCGATCATGGCAGGTGACGCAGCCGTTCAGGAACAGGCGCTTGCCGCGCATCTGCTCTTCGTTCAACTCCTCCCACGGGCGGGTCATGGGGATTTCTCCGGTGGCAAACGGGAAGGCCGCCTGATAGCGCCCGTGGTTAGGCCAGCCGTTTTTCTCGGTGTGGTAGAGCGTGTTGATGGCCTTGCGCCGCACGAACTCATCCACCACAAATGCGGCAACCTGCGCCATTTCCGTCTCGTTGAGCGTGTTGCGGAACGAAGGCATCGCCGTGCCCGCCTTGCCGTCCCGCAGAACGGTCACGACGTGCTCGGGCGTGAACTTGGCAGCCTTCGCTCTGGTGAAGTCCACCGGGGGCGGGTTGAGGAAACTGGTTGCCACCGTCTGGGCATCGCCGGAATAGCCGTGGCAGTAATAGCAGCGGAAGTTGTAGATCTTCCTTCCCGCTTCGAGTTGCGCCGTGGTGGGGGGCTGCGCAGCCGGGCTGGCGGCCAGCGCCAGCCCGTGCAAGCCGCTATATGACGCAACGAAAACGGCGGCCTGCAAGGCCGCCGCCATCAACCGGCTTTTCACTTTGCGGCGGCTTTCTTTCCGATATTCGGTTGAATAAAAGCTTGGAACACGAATTCCGTCACGTTGGCGATTTCCTGGTCGGTGAGCACTTTGTTCCACGACGGCATTTCGGTTCCGGGGCGCCCTTTGGAAACCGAGTTAAAGATGGTCGGGCGGTCGAGCGTGGAGCGCGAATAGTCGTCCAGGAAGCTGCGCACCCTGGGGTTGATGAAGTAAGCGCGCGGTCCCTGCGCATCCCCTTTTTTGCCGTGACAGGTGGCGCAGTTCGCCATGAAGAATTTCTCGCCCAGTTTCGGGTCGCCTTTCATGCCGCCGGGCAGCGGCAGGTACATGTCGTCTTTCTTTTTGGCTGCGGCTGGCTGCGGCTGGTCACCGGCGGGTTGCTGCATAGCCTCGGGCAGCGGCGCGACCGCACCGGCGGCAAGCGGTGCGCTGGCCGCTTGCGGGTCGGGGATGACATAAGGAGGGTCAGATTTCGAGAGATCGGGAATCATCACCCTGCGGATGTAGTCAACCGATGCGGCGATATGTTCGGTGGAAAGTTTGTCGCCGAAACCGGCTTTGACCGGGCCGTGCTTTCCTTTGGTGACGGATTTGATCATGCGCTCGCGGGTGAGCCCGGCTTGGGATTGGGGCACGGTCAAATCGCGCGGCGTCCCGGCCATTTCGTTGGATTTCACGCCTTGGCCGCGGTCACCGTGACACACCTGGCAAAAATGGCCGTACACGCCGCGCCCCTGCGCGATGCGCGGGTCGAGGGCAACCAGCATGAACCGGCCGCGTATGTAGTCGGCGAGCCCTTCGATTTCTTCCTGGGTGAACCGGGTTTTCCATCCCATCATGGCGGAGGTGGCTTTGCCGTTCTCGATGGCAAAAATCATTTTCTTGCGCGTCAGGTTGGTGGCCGAGCTGAAGTCGCGTGGAGCGGAGACCAGGCTGTTGGCGGCCTTGCTGTTGCCGCTGCCGCGGTCGCCGTGACACACCGAGCAATGCCTCTTGTAAAGCGCTTCCGGGCTGACGCCGGTTTTTCTTTGTCCGAGGTATCCGGGGTTGGCGGAGGCGGTCTGGGCGCTGCCGAGCCATACCAGGCAAAGGCCGAGAATCAGCGCGGCGGCTTTCCGCAAAACGCTGGAACCGGTTTGTCCGGAAGCCGCCAGAACGCCGGGGCGTATCGTGCAAGGTGTTTTCATTTGCTGGTTTTCCTTACGGTTTGTCACGGTGTTGTTAGCAGGCCATAAAGCAACATTCAAGCCGACGCCATGGCAACACGGAACAAGTTATAGGTGAGCCACTTGGGGCCTGTTCGATGTTTTCCCGAGTGTTTCCATGCGGGAAAAAACCATGCTGGCACACGGATTGCATTCTATCTCAGCTTCGGGTGCATCGCTACAAAATGGTGTGGCCCCCACCCGTCAAACTGTGCAAAAAACCGCTATGATATATAATCGTCGCGCTGGTTTTGCAACTGGATTCTGGCGGCGAACGGTTGGAGAAGCGACTGATCCCATCCTCGTTTCAAGCCCCGGATATTCTTGGCTGGAGGCTGGTCGGATTTTCTTGGGTAATTTCTTTTAAGGCGTACAGATATGGCATACAAGACTCGTTTTTCGGGGCGCAACCCTCTGGTTTGGCTGTTGGGCATCGTGCTGCTGGGGTTGGCGGCGTGCGCGCAGGTGGGCGACGATGAGAGGGGGCCGGAGCGCAAACTGGTATATCCCAGCCCCCCCGACGAGCCGCGCTTTGTCTACGAGCGCACCATCCGGGGCAGCGCCGACGTGGAGCCGGTGAAAGAAGACAGCAAGCTGAAGCAGTTGCTGACAGGGGAAGGGCAGGTCAGCCAGGGCATGAGAAAGCCTTACGCGATCGCCGTACACCGCGGCCGCATCTTTGTTTCCGACACGTTTGCCCGGATCGTGAGGGTTTACGATGTCCCCGAGGGCCGCTATTTCTCGATCGGCGACAGCGAAAAGCTTTCCGACAAGGAGCGCCTGGTCAAGCCGATCGGCATTTCCGTGGATGACGCCGGCAGCCTGTTTGTCGCCGATGCCACGCAGAAACTTATTATGGTGTACGACCGCGACGGCAATTTTCTGCGCAGGTTTGGCGGGGCGGATTTGTTCTCCCGCCTGACCAGCGTCACCGTTGACAAGAAAGGCGAGCGCGCCTACGTCGTGGATATCGGCGGTGCCGCCTCGAAGAGCGAATTCCACCGCGTGCTCGTGTTTAACGCCAAGACCGGCGAGAACCTGTTCAATTTCGGCACGCGCGGCAGCGGCCCTGGCGAGCTCAACCTGCCGCGAGCCGTCGCTGTCGGTAAGGACAAGCTGTATGTGGTGGATGGCGGCAATTTCCGCATCCAGGTTTTCGATATGGACGGCAAGTTCCAGAAAAGCTTCGGGGGCGTCGGCAAGCAGATCGGCAATTTTGCCCGCCCCAAAGAGGCCGACACCGATGCCGATGGCAACCTGTATGTCATTGACTCCGCGTTTGGCAACTTCCAGATTTTCAACCCCGAGGGCGAGCTGTTGATGTATGTCGGCGAACGCTCCGACGACCCCGGCCCCGGGCGCTTCAATCTGCCGTCGGGCATTACGGTGGACGAGAACGGGCGCATCTACGTGGTGGATCAGATGTTCAAGAAGGTGGATATTTTCCGGCCCGCCAAGATGGGTGAGAACGAGGGCTATCTGGTAAGGAAGGAGCAGCAGAAGAAATAAACCCGGGATTCCCATCCTCGGGAACGGATTATTTTCGAGAATGGGAATCGGCGCCGTCCGAAAGTCGGGAACCGGGCGCGGGTGGCAGGGTCAAGCAGGTACGCACAGCGGCGGCAGTGCGGTATTGAACAGGATCGAGTGGTTTGCAACGTGCGGTAACGCCACGCAAATCAAGGCCAGTATTCAATCCTGGCGATCGGCATCCGGTTTTCGGTTTTGGGTGTAAACGTTCTGGCACGGAACATGCTTGTAGTTGGGTGCGGTACGCGGTTCTGGATTTTCAGATGGCGGTCGCCAACTTAACCAAACTTTCAAATCGAGGAGATTTTCATGCAAAAGACTACTAAAGCACTGACAGTATCGGCTCTGGCCCTGGGCCTGGTCGCGCTGGCAACATCGGCCATCGCTGCTCCCGCCACTTCCGGCATCGCCAGCACCCGCCACAACCTGGGTTCTTCCAACCGTACCGCTGGCGGCGCAACTACCCCGTCTAGCGGCCTCGCACGTCCCGGCGACATCTACACCACCGGCACCGACGAAATCTGCGTGTTCTGCCACACCCCTCACGCATCCAACACCGCCGCCAATGCCCCGCTGTGGAACAAGGCTCTGCCTGGCACCACCTATACCCTGTATAGCTCCGGCACCATGCAAGGCACCGCCAGCTTGAGCAACAACAACATGTCCTTGGCCTGCTTGTCCTGCCATGACGGCACCCAAGCTATGGACAACATGATTAACAAGCCTTCTACCGGCTCTCCGAGCAGCGCTGGCTGGAATGCCACCGGCTCGCGCCTGGCTGGCACTTGGTTCGCTGGTACCGAGGACGCGGAAGCTTCCGGCAACACCTCGAACGGCGCGCTGAATGCCAAGATCTACATGGAACTCGGCTCCGATCTGTCCAACGACCACCCGGTCGGCATCCCCTACTGCGGCGGCGGCCAGACTGGCCTGGGCAATTCCGGTTGTGCTGACGGCGACTTCAACGCGGTGACTCAAGGCGCGAACGCCGCTTCCTTCACCGTGGGTGCCGATCCGGTTGTGAAGAACAGAATGCGTCTGTACAACACCGGCGGCGGTTTGTCGGTTGAGTGCGGTAGCTGCCACGACCCGCATAACAGCGAGCAAAAGACCTTCCTGCGTATCAGCAACAGCGGCAGCGCGGTTTGCCTGACTTGCCACGCCAAGTAATCCAGCAGGTTGAGTTGTAAACCAGGCGTCAAGCTTGGTGATGGCGGGCCAGATGTTTAATCTGGCCCGCTTTTTTTGTGCCACCCGTTTTGCCAAGCAGAGCGATCGGTGGCGTGTAACGGGTGGAATGGACGCGAGCGGATATTGTAGAATGCTGCTTTTTGCGAGGGGAGCCAAATGAATTTGATGAAGTGTGCGATCTGCTGCCTGGTGGCAGCGCTGCCCGGATGGGGTTTGATGCAGGCGGCACGAGCCGAGGAGACGCCCGCGCCCGCATCTGCGGCGACCGTACCCGCGCCCGCTCCGGTCGAGCTGGTATTTGCGCGGGTCAACGGCAAGCCGATCTTGGCGCAGGAATTCAAGGCGCGCTATAACGCCATCATCCGCCAACGCTTCTATCACGGCGCCCCGCCGGAAAACCAGGCCGAAGCCGTGCGTCAGGAAGTGGCCGATCTCCTGGTCGAACGGGAACTGCTGATCGAAGAGGCGGGGAAGCGCGGCATCCAGCCGGATATGGCAAAAATCGAACAGGCTGTCGCTAACGCCGACAAGCGCTATGCCGAAGAGTCCGGTTGGCAGCAGCAGCGCGAAACGTTTTTGCCCAGGCTGAAAGAACAATATACCAGGCAAGATCTTTTCGATCAGATCGAAAAAGCGGTGCGCGACGTACCGCCCCCCTCTACATCCGATGCGCGCACCTTCTACGAACAGAAACCCGACCTGTTTACCGAGCCGGAAAAGCTGTATATGTCCATTATCGTATTGAGTGTGGATCCCAGCTCCCCCAAAGAAGAGTGGAACAAGGCGCGCGAAGAAATGCAGAAAATCATTCAGCGCATCAAAGAGGGCGCCAGTTTTGCCGACATGGCGCGCCAGCATTCGAAAGACAAATCGGCAAGCAACGGCGGGAACATGGGCTATGTCCATAGCGGCATGCTGGCCGAACACCTGCAAGCCAAGATGGACAAGTTTCAGAACGGGGAGATGACCGACCCGGTTACGGTGCTGGAAGGGGTCGCCATATATCGCCTCGACGACCGCGTGCCATCCAAGCTGATGGAGTTTGCCGAGGTGGAGCAGCGCGCCAAGGATCTGGTGCATCGCGAAAAGGTGGAGCAAACCCGGAAGGACACCGTCAGCCGCCTGCGCGCGGACGCCAAAATCGAAATTCTTCTCCCGATAGGCAGCGGAGAAAGCGCCAAGCAGAGTGAGGCGACACAAGGGGAGGGTGCCAGCCAGGCTGGTGGCGCCGCGCGGAAAGAGGAAGCGAAGCAGGGCGACAGCGCTGCGCCGGTCGAAGATGCCAAACAGCCCGCAGTTCCCGCGCAGGCCGATACGGTGAAACAGGATGCCGGCGCCGCGCAACAAGCTGGCGGCAAAAAGAAAACGGGCGGCAAAAAGAAACCCGGCAAGAAACCGTAGCACGGTATGCGCCCCTTGTTTTCGCGAGGCATTTGCGGGCGCCGCCGAAGCATGATGGTTCCGGAGCCATGGTCGGCTCAAGCAGTTCACGATAGCGCCGGATCAATAAAACCATAAACTGTTGGTGTGGTTTGCTTTGAACCCGAATAATTCAATTGCTGCAGGGTGGAAAAAGCGTAGCGTTTCCACCAATGGATAGTCTCGGCGGATTGGTGGATACGCGCAGCCCCCTTTCCAACTTTCCCCCAAAGGGGGAAAGGGCGATCGCCCCCTCTCCCTCCGGGAGGGGGTTGGGGTGAGGGTTGGCGTTTTATCCACCCTGCGTTTTTGGTTCCGGTTCGTCCGGTTTAGGGTGCGAGATGATGGCGAGGCGGGTTGCGAGGTGAAACGTGGGTGAGCCCGCCATGAGGCTGATTCCGGGTGTCGCGGCCATTCTGTTTGCCAGCATCGGCGTGGCAGGACAGCGGGAAGCGCTGGGTGTGGGTATGGCCGCGCCCGCAGGGCTGGCGGCTGAAGCGGCAGAAAGACCGTTTCTGGTGGCGGCGGTGGCGCAAGGGATGGGCGATGCCGCCGTCGTGCAGGAAATTAAAAGCGTCGGCACCGGGCCGCAAGCGGCGGCACAGGAGGCCAAAAGTGTGATGCGGGAGCCGAGCCGCAAACAGCGCCGCAGGAAACCCAGGATGGCCGAGGTGCCGCTAGGCTCGCCGGTGGCGGCGCAAGCAATCCCGCAAACCACCGATAAGACCGCCGCGCAGGCTGCGGTGCGGGAGGTACCCAAGAGCGCCGCACCCGTCAAACTTTTGGCCGGAGAGAGTCTCAAGGCGGAAGACGATGAGGCGGATCCGTTTTCGTCCTCCAAACCGCGGTCAGCGGCGCAGAAAACCGAAGAATCCGACCCTTTCGCGGTACCCAAACCTGGTGCCGCGACAGCAGAAGCTCAACCGGTGCCAGCAACCAAGCCGACACCGGAAGCCAAGCCCGCTAAAGGCGGCAAGCGCTACGCGATGGCGCCGATCCGCTGGGCGGCGCGCGTTTCGGAGACGTTCGGCTTGCTGCGCGAATCACGCACCGAAACCGGCTCTTCCGGTGCTGCCCCCTTTTCCATGCTGACCCGCAAGCGGACTTTTACCAATATTCAGACAGCGGAAATGAAACTGTCGAGCTATGTCATGCAGCCCTACATCGCGCTGGTGAACGGCGGCATCGGCGTGTTGAGCAGCAAGGAAAACACCGGCACTGTCACCACTTCGAACGGCGTATCCGGCGGGAACGTGCGGAGCGGCAACCGCGACAACAAGCTGTTTGGCAACGGCGCCTTGTCCCTGTTTGCGCGCAGCCGCTTCCCCTTTACCGCGTCGTTTGCCGTCACCGACAGCCGCGCCGGACAGGAGCTGGGGGGCGAGGAAACAACGATCAAATCGCTGAACCTGCAGCAGAACTACCGCCCGGTGATCGGCCCGTCGCGCTATTCGCTGGGCTACCAGCTCAATACCACGGCGGCGCAGCGCGCCGGTAGTTATTCGTACTCGGCGCTCAACGGTTCGTACTCGACCAAGCTGGGCAGCGAGCAGGATCAGCCGCTCTATTCGAGCGTGAGGCGCACGGTATCCAAGTCGCGCCAGGGAGGGGGGTTGACCACGGATATCCTCTCCGCGCAACACACCTATTTGCCGCCCGATTCCCTGCTGTCGCTAAAAAGCCACGCCAACTTTACCCGGACGGGGCAGGAGGACGACGGGCAACAAGGCGGCGGAGCGCGCGCGCGATTTCTGCAACTCAGTTCGGTCGCGAGCTGGCAGCCCGAGGACGAGGAGGTGCCGCTGTTCCTGACCGGAACGGGGCGCTATTTCAGGGCGGTGACTTCCGCCCAGGGCAGCGAGTCTGCCAACACCAATATTAGCGGAAATGTCTCGGCGTTTTACGATGCGTCAACCAACCTCAAACTGAATGCGGACGCGAGCGTGACACGTTCGCTTTCGCGGGTCTCGTCAGATTTGATCACGACCCAGAGCGGGAGCGCCACCTACCGCTCGGACAATATCAAGATGGGCAACAAGTCGTCTTATTTCTGGACTGCCAACGGCGGCGCCACCAACCAGACCGGCGGCCAGTTTACCGGCGGCACCGGCTTTAACCCGAGAGCCTTTGCCGGTATCGGGCACATCTTGAGCGGGCCGCTGGATTTCAGCTTTCTGGGCAAGACGGTGCCGCGCTACAGCATCGGCCAGGATGCCTCCATCAACCTGCCCATGTCGGAGAATGCCGCGCGGATCACCGAGCGTGTCGGCATGCTGCGCAACAGCGCCGGACTGTCGAACACGATAGGCGGCGAGCGGATGTCGGGGTCGGTGAGCGCGACCGTCACCGACACGAAGGTTTATGGTGGATTGAATGCCGGCCACACGCGGACGGTTGCCGTGAATATCGGCGGGCAGGGCCAGCAACCCATCTACGAGGGTTACGGCGCGAAAGTGGACGCGAAAATGGAGACGACGCGCGCGCAGGACGGGCGGATGCAAACCAGCGGCGCGCTCGCGGGCACTTACGCGAAATACAACATTTTCGGCGTGCGCGGCCTGCGCTACCGGGGCCAACTGGATATAACGGCCAGGTCCGCCGCCAGCACCAACGCGGCAAGCACCACGGCCTATAAGCCGCTCGCTTACGCGCTGGACCAACACTTGAGCTACCGGATCGGCCAGAACGAAGCGCGGCTGACCGCTTTTCTGGACGACAAAAATGGCGTGAAACACGCCTCGCTTTTCTTGCAGTTGCGCGCCTGGCGCACGCTAGGCAATTGACCGTTCGCCGCAGAGAGGCTACGAGCGGGCGGGAGCCGCCCCGCGCTTCCCGCAGATTGCTGTTGCAGCGCTTGGCATTCTGCAGGTAATTAATTTATGATGCGGGCTTCCGGCGGCAATGGCCGGGGGCGGGAGTTCCGGTTCCGGTTTGAGAGCAGGGTAGAGCGGCGCAAGCGGGTGCGGTATCGCCGGGAGCGGAATTGGAATACCGGGTTATTGATTAATCGCGGCTGGTAAACACAGGGGGAAACAGTAAATGAATAAACGAATAAGGCTGACAGCAGGCTACGTCTTGTCCGCAGTGGTGGCGGCGTGGGCGTTGCTGGTTACCGGCATTCCGGAGGCGCAAGCCGAATACGGCGATGTCGTCATCAACAACTATTCCGACAAGGGAAACATGCGGCCCGTCGTCTTTCCGCACTGGTTCCACCGGATACGCTTTACCTGCAAGGTCTGCCACGCCGACTTGGGCTTCAAATTCAAGGCGGGCGGCAACGACATCACCATGGGCAAGATCGTTGACGGCCAGTTCTGCGGCGCGTGCCACAACGGGGAAATCGCCTGGAGCGTGGAAAACTGCAACGTGTGCCATTCCGGCGTTGCGGGCACTCCGACCCAATTTCACAACAGCACGCAAGGCAGGCTGTATGCGCCCGGTGCCGGCGCTGCGACACCCGCAACCGGCGTGAGCGCGGCAGCGCCCGCTGCCGCCGCACCCGCTGCTCCGGCAGCGGCAACCAAAGGCGCGCCAGCCGATAGTGCGACCGGCAAGAAGAGGAGGGCGGCACCATGAAAAATTATAAATTGATCGCAACGCTGTTGCTGGGACTGGCTGTTGCGCCCTTCGCTGCGGCGCAGCAGTTCGAGAAGCAGGCTTACGACAAGGCGTGCGGCAGTTGCCACAACACCGGCATCGGCGGCGCACCCAAGCTCGGCGACCCCAACGACTGGAGACCGCTGGTGGCCGCCGGTATGGCGCGGCTCTACAAGAGCGCACTGGAGGGCACGCCGAAAGGCATGCCGGCCAAGGGCGGCGTTGATGGCAGAAACTTTACCAACAGCGAAATCCAGGCGGTGGTGGACTACATGGTGGACAAGGTCAATGTCGCACTTGGCGCGACTGCCGGTGCTCCGGCTGGTGCGGCAGCCGGAGCGGCAGCACAGCCTTTGCCGCCGGTTCAGTACAACTTCAACCGCCTGTTGAAGCCGATGGACAAGCGCAACCTGCCGCCATCGCAGGATGGCATCCACGACCCCGCCAACGATGGCACTCTCATGTTGCAGCCGCCGCTACAGGGCATGGCCGATCTGGTTCGCAGCCGGTTCGGCAACAACACGGACTGGGTCGCTTCGTTTCTGGGCAAGAAAGTCACGCCGCGCTGGGAGCGGGACAACCCGTTTGCTGAAGGGATGGTGATGGACCTGGACATCCTGCGCGTGCCGAAAGCTGCGGTGCAGGACGTGCTGTTCCCGCACAAGCAGCACACGGAATGGCTGGATTGCTCCAACTGCCACCCGGCGATATTCGTCCCGCAAAAGGGGGCGAACATCATCAGCATGCCGCTGATCCTGCTCGGCCAGAAATGCGGCGTTTGCCACGGCACGGTAGCGTTCCCGGTTTCCGAGTGCGCCAAGTGCCATTCGCAGAAAAAGGCAGCAGCGGCAGCACCGCAGAAGGCCGCCGGAAAGCCGTAGCGCATGATCCGCAAAGCAGTTCTTGTCATTTTTCTGGGCGTGGCGCAGATTGCGCTCGCCCAGACACCCGCCCCGCAAGGGGCGGGTGGCGTTCCAGCCGGGCTGGTGCAGAAGCAGGCTTTTGCACGCAGCCTGGTTGAGGACGCGGCAGTTGCGGAGCGTATCAAGGCAAGCCAGGATACCGAGGCGTTGCGCCTCTTTGCTCTGGCGAAGGAAAACTACGCATCCGCCATCGCTTCCGTAAAGGGTGGAGACTACGCCAATGCGGAGCAGCAGTTTAACGATGCGATGTCGGCGATGGGCAAGGCGCGGCGGCTCGCACCCGACGCGGCGGCGCTCGCCGCCAAGCAGCGGGCCGAGTATGCGGAAAAGCTGCAAAGCGTCGAGGGGCTAGAGAAATCCTACCGCAGTTACCTGAAGAACGCCGGGCGCAAGCCCGGTGCGGCGGGCAGCGAAACCGACGAGTCCGCGTCGCTGGGCATCTCCAGGTTGCTGGAAGCGGCCAAGAGACACGCGGCAGAAAATCGGCCGGGCGATGCCTTGCGGGCGCTGGATAAAGCCGAACAAGTCATGCGGTCAGCCCTGAACCGGGTGTTGGGTTCGACCACGCTCGATTACGCCATGAAGTTTGAAACCCCGGCGGAAGAGTTTGCCTTCGAGCTCGAACGCAACCGCAGCTACGTGGAACTGGTGCCGGTGGCAATCGCCGAGTACAAACCCAAGGAAGAGTCACGGCAGATTATAGAGGTGCTGGTCAATCAGTCGCGCGAGGCGGTCGAGCAGGCGCGCGGCTATGCGGCACAAAAGGATTACCAGCGGGCCTTGGCAAGCGTCCGCAGCGGCACGGAGTATCTGATGAACGCCTTGGGTGTCGCAGGCCTTGTGGTGCCGCAGTAGGCGGATCAAGGCCTGCCGAGCACTAGCCGCGCTGCTGTTGACTGGCGCATCGTGGTCGGTGCTGGGGCAGTGGACGCTGGATAGCAAGGCCCAAGCGCCGCTGGGACAGAGCCAGGACAACTGGATACCCCTTACCAAAGATCAAGTGCATGACCCGCGCGGCCCGGGCCTGTCAGAATTGCAGGATCCGGGCGCGGGGCTGTTCGAGTTGCCGCCGCACCAGTCCGGCAATCGCGTGCTTTGGGCAAAAGCCTTGGATCGTGGCGCAATCAGCCCGCGTCGCTCCCTCACCCCGAACGAGAGCAGCAAAGTGCAGGTGCTCGATATGGACGTGTTGTTGGATTTGCGCGGCAGCATGGCGGTCGTGCGCTTCCCGCACAAGATCCATACGCAGTGGCTCGCCTGCGATAACTGCCACGATGCCCTGTTCAAATCCAAGGTAGGCGAAACCAAAATCAGCATGTACAACATCTTGCAGGGCGAGCAATGCGGCCTGTGCCATGGCTCGGTGGCTTTCCCGCTGACCGAGTGTTCGTTTTGTCATAGCGTCGAGCGCCCGGCTCCCAAGTGGCGGATGAGCCAATAATGAAACGGTGGCTGATCTGGGTGGTGCTGGGCATGAGCCTGGTTTCGCTATCGGCGCAAGGGGAATACGGTGACGTGGTGCTCAACCGCTATGCCGACAAGGCGGGCGTCCGGCCGGTAGTGTTTCCCCACTGGTTCCACCGCCTGCGTTTTACCTGCAACGTATGCCACGCTGAAGGTGGCTTCAAGATGCGCGCCGGCAGCAACGACATAACCATGGGCGAGATTGTGGATGGAAAATTTTGCGGGATGTGCCACAACGGGGAAATCGCCTGGAGCGCGGAGTTTTGCCACCGCTGTCATTCCGGGAGGCCGGGGCTGGCTGGCGGATTCTACGGTAGCCAGGATCCCAGCGGCCCATCTGGCGGAGGGGATTTTTATCAGCGGCGGCACTAGTGTCGCGTCACGCATAATATGTCGCATCGGTTGCGTTGTTTTTCGTAGGGTGGTTAAGCGCGTAGCGCGAATCCACCAGAAAAATGGTGGATACACGCCTTCGGCGTTTTATCCACCCTACCGGTACCCGACAACTATGATTATATACGCCACGCTATACGTGCACGACACTGGCCGTTACAGCGGCCATTTCCAACGATGAAGTGCGCCCTCCCCGTTTGCTTCCTTAATGTGTTGCGCCGGTTGCGCGACGCCATGGCCGAAAAGGCTGGGCTTGCGGTCCGCTGCGCGTTGGCCGCAACGCTGGCGCTGCACGGCTTTTTGCCCGCGCAGGCGCAGGAGCGCGTGCTGGTTCCATGGAAAACTATAACCGGCGCGCAGCTTGTCGCCCGTGCGGAAAGCGGCGGTGACCTCTTGCCGGGTGAATCGCAGGGGTATGTGCCGTTTATCTTTCCATCGTCTGTCGCCGCGCGCGGCTCCGAACTTTATGTCGCGGATAGCGGTGCGCGCAAAATATTTCGCTTGGATACGGCGCAGCAAATCATGGCTGCCGTGCCCGGAGCGGACGCCACATCGCGCACCCGCCTGCAAGCAGGGCCGGATCAGACGCTGTTCGTACTCGACGCGGGGAGTGCCACCGTGTTGAACATCAGCCGTTCCGGGCTGTTGCTGGAATCGTTGAGCGACCCGCAGGCTGCCGCCAATCTGGGCGAATTTGTTGTGGAGGAAATTTCGGGGCAAATCATCGCCAGCGACCGCAGGAGCGGGCGGTTGCTGGTGATCGATCCGCCGGGTTGGATCAGCCGCACGTTGCCCGCTGGCGGCGAGGGCAGAGCCGCGTCGCTGGGAGCGCTGGCGAGCAGGGGCGGCAATATCTACGCGGTTGACCGGAACTGTTCCTGCGTCGTGGTCATGGATGCGGATGGGCGGGAACTCGAGCGCGTCGGCGAGGGAACGCTGGCCCAACCGCACGCGCTGGCAGTTGACCATTTTGGCCGCATTTTTGTCGCCGACACCTCCAGTCATACGCTGAATGTGTACAGAGATGGCGAGCGAGTTGCCAGCTATGAGGCACGAAAATTGCAAGTAAGGGAGTTCAGTGCGCTGGCGTTTGATGAGGGAATCCTCTATGCCGCTGATGGGCCGGGCGGCCAAGTGGTTGCCTTCCATGTTCGCGCGCCCAGAAAAAGCGGCAGAGGTGCCGGGGGGAACGCAGAAGATCGGTAGGCGGTTTCTGGCGTGATAACCCTGACGCAGGCCGCCCGAGTTGTAGCCGCCCGCGCTAGGTATGACCGCTCTCCCGCCCGCTCCCTCTTAACGTGGGGCGGGGAGTGCTGCCCGTTGTCGCGCGAGTTCCCGTTATAAGGTGCGTGCTACAATTGCCTTGAGGCGTTTTTCGCGCCAGGCGTGCTGGGGAGTGACGATGACGGTCCGGAACGGTTTTGCGGCAACTCGAATCTTGTGGTTGGGCGTGACGTTGGCCGCTCTCATGTTGGCGGGGTGTGCGAGCAAGGCGGAGCGTGGTGTGTTGAATTACGGGCTCGGCGCATCGCCCGAACTGGTACGCATGACCTGGCCACCCAGGGAAAGCGGCGAGGTGCCGCGCTACGTTTATGCGGGTGAGCTAACCGGCGAGGAAAATTTTCGCGTGCCGCAGGAAAAAAAGACCGGCGCCAGCGGCTTTTTTTCCTGGTTGGCGGGGTTGTTTGATTTTGAGGCCGTTCCGGTAGTCTTGCAGCGTCCGCAGGCGGGAGCGGTGGATGGAGAAGGGCGAGTTTTTGTCACCGATGCCAGCCGCCAGGCGGTATTCGTGTTTGACCCGGTCGAAGGCCGCCTCGACGTGTGGGAGGGCGCCGCCGCGTCGCGGCATTTTGTTGCGCCGACCGGAATTGCGCTTGGCGAGATGGGCGAAATTTATGTCGCCGATTCGGAACTCGGGTTTGTAGCGCGCATCAACCGCGAAGGCAAAAATGTAGGGGTGATCGGGGAAGGCGAGCTGAGCAGGCCAGTCGGCGTGGCGTTTGATGCCGTGACGCGCCAGCTTTATGTTGCCGACACCCACGCGCACGACATCAAGGTGTTTGACGCGAGCGGGCGGTTGTTGCGCACGTTGGGCAAGCACGGCGACAAGCCCGGGGAATTCAATTTCCCGACCTATCTGGCGCTGGTGAAGGGCGAGCTTGTCGTCGCCGACACCATGAATGCGCGGGTGCAGCTACTGGATATTGTCACCGGACAGACCCGGCTGATAATCGGCGAGCGCGGATTGAACGTTGGCAACCTGGTGCGGCCCAAAGGGGTGGCGGCGGACGACGAGGGCAACATTTATGTCGTCGAATCATATTTTGACCACTTGCTGGTTTTTAACAGAAAAGGCGAATTTCTGATGCCGATTGGCGGCGTGGGGCGGGAAGTTGGCAAGTTTTATTTGCCGTCGAGCGTCTGGATAGATGCGCGCAACAGGGTATTTGTAGCTGACATGTTCAACGGGCGCGTGTCGCTTTTCCAATTCCTGGGTGGAGGAGCTGAAAGTGAGTAATTCGACAGAGCATTCAAAAGGCCGCTTGGTGATGGCCGATGGGCGCAATAAGTGGCGCCTGGCAGCGTTTGCCGCCGCTTTGCTGCTGCTGAACGGGGGCGTATTCGGCGCACGCATCTCGGATGTTCGCGGCACCAAGCACAATCTCTCCGCCGTGCCAGACAGCACCGCTTATCCCGGTGGCACGGTGCCGGGCCGCACCCTCAAGGCCGCCACCCAGACCGAGGTATGTATTTTTTGCCATACGCCGCACGGCGCAACGCTGGGCGTGACACCGCTGTGGAACCGCCAGCTTTCCAGCGCGACCTACGTGCCCTATAGCTCTTCTTCGCTTGACGCCAACGTCCTGCAAGGTACGCTGGACCAACCGGGCGGCAGCTCAAAACTCTGCTTGTCCTGCCACGATGGCACGCTGGCCATCGGCAACGTGAACGTGCTGAACGGCCTGGGGTTGAACACTACCCCCGGCACCCAAACGATCGAGATGACGGGTACCGATACGGGGGGCGTGATGGCACCCGGCAGTGGCACCTCCACGGGCTACACGCGCAATCTAGGAATTGATCTCACCAACGATCACCCGATTTCGGTGAGTTATACGACAGCGCTGGCGGATCGGGACGGCGAGTTGCGCCCGGTTGATGCCAACCAGCAGTACCCTGCCGGAATGGGCACTATTATCGGCCTGCGCAGCTTCAACCTTAAGCCCAAGGTGCCGCTGGAACCGACCGGGGCGGGCGGCCTGGGTCAGGTACAGTGCGCGGCCTGCCACGACCCCCATCTGCGCGAAACCAATCCTGCCGAAGGCAACCAGAAATTTCTGCGCATGAACCGGTTCCAGGCCTCCATCCCTTCGCCCGTATACAACAGCGTAAGCGACATCAACTGCGTGGCCTGCCACGACAAGGATCAAAGCGGCGGCACCTGGGCCTATTCCGCCCATGCCAACCCGCAGGTTGCAACGCAGACCTACACCGATCTGGCGGCAACGCAGCGCGAATTCCCCAAGGTTGCCGATGGCGCACCGACCAACCTGCAAGTCTGGCAGGCATCCTGTTTAAGTTGCCATGACACGCACGCCGCGCAAGGCAGCCGCCAACTGTTGCGCGAGGGTACCGACAGCACCGCCATCCCCAAGGCGGGCGGCGGGTCGGCGATGGAGGAAACCTGTTTCCAGTGCCACTCCAACGATGCCACCACAGCCATCACGCCGCTGACATCGGTAGCCGACATCAAGAGCGATTACAATCTGATCGGCGGCAAGCGCATGCCGATCCGCTCGTCAGAGCAGGCAGCGGGAACGGAAGTGCACGACATCGGCGGCAACTTCCCCATCGGTGGCATCCCCACAGAATGGGTAGACTGTTCGGGTTCGACCAACAAGTGCGGCGCGGATTTTGTCGAGCGGCGCTCCAAGCTGGGCGCGGGCAACCTCAACAACCGGCACGCCGAGTGCGGCGACTGCCACAACCCGCACCGGGCGGTGAAGTTCAACACCTTCGCGCCGCCCAATCTGGCCGCCACGCCGGATGCCTCCGGCACGCACCGGCACACCGATGCAATCGGGTACACCCACAGCAACATCGCTTCCGGCGCGTTGCGCGGCACTTTCGGGGTGGAGCCGGTGTACGGGTCGGCATCCTTCCAGATTTTGCCGACCACCTACGAAGTCAAGCGCGGCGACCCCGGAGTGAGCACCAGCACCTTGGTCAGCGAGCCTTACGTCACCCGCGAGTACCAGATATGCTT
This sequence comes from Gallionellaceae bacterium, assembly GCA_008080515.1. Lineage (GTDB taxonomy): Bacteria > Pseudomonadota > Gammaproteobacteria > Burkholderiales > Gallionellaceae > VIKH01. Next base: position 30,701 of record VIKH01000003.1, read on the forward strand.
GAAGTGCCATTCGGACTATGGCTACAACGACAACAATCTGGTGGAGTTTTCATCGGATCGTCCGCCGCTGCAAACGATGGGCGGCAGCCTGACTTCGGCGGGCACCAACGGGCTGAATTTCTACACCAACCAAGCTAAAGAATTCCAGGCGCCGATGTTCCACAAGGGCGAACTGCCCACCGTGGATTCGGGGGCCGCGCCCGCTTACGCGAACGGCGTTCAAACCAATTACCGGAGCTGGCATCCGGTGATGGATAACACCGGGCGTAATGCCACCACGCGCGGCGGCATCACGCCCACCACTATTTTTACCCTGCCCTGGAGCAACGATGTCGGCAACCAGACCATGTACTGCGATGACTGCCACGGCTCCAACGTGACTTCGGCCACCTCGGTGGTTCCCGACCCCGGCAAGCCATGGGGCTCGCATGGCTCCGCCAACAACTTCATCCTGAAGGGCGCGTGGGACTCGGCGACCGGCACCGGGCAAACTTCCGGCTTGTGCTTCAAGTGCCACGACTACAACACCTATGCCGGCGGCGGCGGGGCGCGCACCGGCTTCTGGCTGGGTGGGGAGACACTTCCGCCCAACATCAAGGATGGTCACAAACTGCACTTTGACAAGATCGGTAGAATGGTCTGTACCTGGTGCCATGTAGCGGTGCCACACGGCTGGAAGAACAAGGGGCTGCTGGTGAACCTGAACGATGTCGGCCCCGAGGCGGGGCAGGTTGCGGGCACCCAGGTGCGCAACAACACCACGGCGGCCTATACCCAGGCACCTTATTACCTGAACGCGGTGCTCAAGGTGATCAATTTCAAACCCAGCGGCCAGTGGGCGGCCGCCGATTGCGGCTCTCCGGGTGCGCCGGGCAACGGGCGGAGCGGTTTAACCTGGATGAAGGGGACGGGCAACCCCGCCGATACTACCGAGAACTGCGCCACTCCGCCGTGATGGAAAGTGGTCTTGGCTGATGCGGTGAGCCGTCATGCCGGATCGTGACGTCAGTTGCAACCGGTGGGGCAACGGGTGATAGAGGCGCATCGGGAACGGCGCGATGCCGCGCCTCATCGAGGGGTCGGGTGGCGGGCGCTGGAAGCGCTCGCTTCGCTCAAGCTGACCCTGGCGATACTTGTCGCCTTGGGCGCGGGTATCGTGGTTGCCTACCTATCGGCAGCGCCAACCACTTGGGCGCTGGTTGTTCCTCTCGCGGCGTTTGCGGCCAACCTTCTCGCGGCGGTGGCGACCAACCGGGTATTCCGGCGCAAAACTTCGCTGCTGATATTTCATCTGGCGCTCATCGCCCTCATCCTGCTGATCGCCGCCGGTCGCCTCACTTACCTCAAAGGACAATTGGAACTGGCCGAGGGCGAGGTTTTTGACGGGCAGTTGACGCAGGAAGAAAGCGGCCCCTGGCACCCGCATCGGCTGAACACGTTGCGCTTCAGCAACGAAGGTTTCACCATCAGTTACGCGAAAGGCGTGCGCCGGGGAGCCACCCGCAACCGGGTCGCGTGGACGGCACCAGACGGGAGCATGCAGCGAGCGGTGATCGGCGATCAGGACCCGCTCATCTTGTCGGGCTACCGTTTTTACACCAGCCACAACAAGGGATTCGCGCCGACATTTACCTGGCACCCCGTCACGGGCGCCGCGCCCGTGACGGGTACGGTGCATTTGCCCGCCTACCCGCTGCACGAGCACAAGCAGGCGCTCGAATGGGTGCCGCCGAACAGCAGGATGCCGTTGTGGGTCATGCTTCAGTTCGATGAAGTGATCCTCGATCCGGCACAGCCTTCCGAGTTCCGGTTGCCCTCCAAGCACCTGATCGTGGTGCGTGCCGGAGAAGAGCGGTACGAGCTCAAACCGGGCGAGCGGGTGCGCCTCGCGGAAGGCGTGCTGGAATACAAGGGGTTGCGTAGTTGGATGGGCTATACCGTATTTTACGATTTCACTTTGCCGTGGTTGCTCGCCACCTGCCTGCTGGCCGTGTTGAGTCTGGGCTGGCATTTCTGGAGCAAGTTTTCCGCGCGCCCGTGGGATGGCCAGCCTGGCGGAACGGACTAGCATGATGTCGGATTGGGAACCGCTAACCCTGTGGGCGGCGCAGCGCTTTGCCTAACCTACGAATTCGCGCTTTATTATTTCGGCGGAACCAACAACCGCCACGGCTCTACTTCCAATGCTTCGGCAATTTTTTCGATATTGCCAAGCGACACATTCCAGACGCAACGCTCTACGGCTGATATGTAAGTTCTATCCAGCTCGCAGCGGAACGCCAACTCTTCCTGCGAAACTTTTTTCTCGAAACGAAAATTGCGGATGTTGTAAGCGAGCGTCCCTCTCAAGGATGTCTCAAACTGGTTGGCTTTTGGACGTGCAACTCGCTTTGGCATGGGTGCCAGAATCGCCCAATGCGGTGTTTGTTACCACGGAGTTTGCTTCTCTATTAAATATGCGGTAGCATGGCAGCCAACCGCGATGCCAGCATGTGTGGTTCCATCAACAATAAGGGAGGCAGCATGAAAAATTTGGGGAGTTTGTTTGCCGGAATAGGGTTGGCCGCTTCTTTACTTGCGGGTGCCACATCGGCGCAAGCGCAGACGGTTGTTTTGCAGCCAGGCCCGGCAACAGGAAAGGACATTTGGACCACCAGCGTTTATTCTTATGTTCCTCCCGGCGGTGGGCCAGGAGGTGGGCTAAATAACGAGCATCTTCGCGTGGGCGGCTGGGGCGATTTGTATTACAGCTTGATCGAGTTCGACTTGACCGGCTTGGCTCCAGTGGCGACTTCCGCAAGGCTGGAACTCTTCGCGGTTCCTGAAGTTCATGGCTTTGGAACAACAGACCTGTATCTGGATCGCATCACCGAGTTCTGGGATTGGAGGGTTCAAGGAACAGGTGCAGATATGGAGCGCCTTTGGTGGGCTGACCGTCCGGCGGCGATCCAATGGAGCGCTGGCTCCCTGTCTGCCCCACAAGCAGGCCAATGGTACAGCATAGACATTACCGATCTTTATAACGGATGGCAAAGCGGCGCATATGCCAATTACGGCGTGCAACTTCGCCCGACACAAACCTGGAATACGTGGAGTGTGTTTTACAGTTCCGATTACATGGGTGATCCTTCGTTAAGGCCGAGGCTGGTCTTGGATGGGCCTCCTTCGGGAGTGTCTCCATCTGTGGGCGCGGGAATGTCGCCACCCGTATCCGCCGTGCCCGAACCCGAAACCTACGCCATGCTGCTGGTCGGCCTTGGGCTGATGGGTTTCGCCGCAAGGAGGAGGAAACGTGGCGCTTGATCCGGCCTCGCTCCCTCAAACAACCCCGCTGCGGCGGGGTTTGTTTTTGCCGCCGCTCCCGTGTGGGAGCGGTTCGAGAATTTTCTGATGGGTGCTATGATAGCGGCGCAAGCTTACAGGAGCGCAACATGGGGTACGCCGAACTGCTCAAAACCGTTCAATCCTTGCCCAAGGATAAACAATCCGAGGTGTTTGATTTCGTCACCTTTTTGGCGGCGCGCTGCGGCGTCGCGATTGAGGACGGCCACGGCGAATGGGCGGGAAATGAGTTTGCGGAGCTTTCCTTGCGCCAAGCCATACGCGGTATGGAGAGTGAGCCTGCCCATTACACCCCGAGCGATCTGAAAGAGCGCTGGCAATGAAGCGGTGCGGCCAGGTCGCTCTGGTCTCCTTTCCCTACACCGATTTTTCTGGCGCAAAGCTACGCCCTGCGCTTATGCTGCGGCAGGCGTCCGCTGCTTTCGACGACTGGCTGGTCTGCATGGTTTCATCGCAAATCCAGCATGCCGAAGAAGGGCTCGATGAAGTTATTACCCCATCCGATGCCGATTTTCCCGCCACCGGCCTGAAAGTCTCCAGCGTTATCCGCCTATCCCGCTTGGCCGTCCTCGATGGCAAGCTGCTGGTCGGCAGCATTGGCGCCATCAGCGATGAACGTCTCTGGCGCTTGCGCCAGCGGTTGGCAAAGTGGGTTGGCGAAGCGCCAGGCTAACAACGTGCGAAGGCACCATTATCAAAGTTGGGTACGCCCCGCCCTTCAGCCATGCTCAGGGCATGCTTTGCCCAACCTTCTACATGAAGGCGGTTTCCCATTAGGGGTTCCGGCTTATCCGGCTTAAATGGCTCTGGAACCACTAACCCTGTGGGCGGCACTGGTGGTGTATGTGCTGGCCGGGTCGCTGGCAATTTTTGGCGTGGTGTTGCGCAAAATGCCGGAGAAAACGGTGCTGGCGCTGCTGGTGTTTGGTCTGGCCCTGCAAACGATGTCCATCGCGCTGCGCTGGGAGCGTCTGGGACACGGGCCCTACATCACGATGTTCGAGATTTTGTTGAGCAACATCTGGAGCCTGCTGGCAATTTATCTGCTGGCTTATTGGCGCATTCCCGCCATCCGCCCGACCGCTGCGGTGGTGATGCCGATCCTGTTCGTGATGATGGGCTGGCTGCTGGTGACCAGCCCGCACCAGGGCCACTTGCCCGCGACCTACCACACCGTGTGGCTGTTCGTACACATCGGTTTCGGCAAAGTGTTTCTGGGCAGCGTGCTGGTGGCGGTGGGCATTTCCGGGGTTATCCTGTTGCGCGGCAGGCGCAACACGGAAAGCCGGTTCGCGGGCTTGCCGGACAATAGCCGCCTCGACGAACTGTCGTTTCGCTTCATGGCAATCGGCATCATTTTTGAAACCCTGATGCTGGTCGCGGGCGCCATCTGGGCGCAGGATGCGTGGGGGCGCTACTGGGCGTGGGATCCGCTCGAAACTTGGTCGTTCCTGACCTGGTTGAGCCTGGCTGTCGCGCTGCATGCGCGCGTGGCCTTCAAAGTGTCGCCGCGCACCGGGGCGGTTATGGTGCTGGCGGTTTTTGTTCTGGCTTTTTTAACTTTTTTCGGGGTGCCGTTTGTTTCCGTAGCGCCCCACAAAGGGGCGGTTTGAATGAAGGGTTCAGGCAATACGCAGCAAAGCTCGCCGCGAAGGGCCGCGCGCGATGTACGCGCGCTGGCGCTGGCGCTCACGGTGGTCCCGATCATTGCCGGAGGCTTGGCCATCACCTATTTGCCGGGCTGGCTCAATGCTCCGGGCGCGAGCGGACCACCGGACGCGCGCGCCGCCCACGCCAGAGAAAAAACTGAGGCCGAAATCGGGCAGCGTTTCCAGCGGGGCGTGGCCTCGCTCAATGCGGAGCAGTACGAGCAGGCGATTTCCGATTTTCACCGGGTGCTCGAACTGGCACCCCGGATGCCGGAAGCGCACGTCAACGCCGGTTTTGCCATGATCGGCCTGAAGCGCTACGCCGTCGCGCGCGATTTTTTCGAAGGGGCTCTCGCGCTGCGCAAAAATCAGGTTAACGCCTATTACGGCTTGGCCGAGGCGCTGGAGGGGCTGAACGATCTGCCCGGCGCGCTCGGCGCCATGCGGGCTTACCTGCATCTGGCTCCCGCCGATGATCCTTACCGGCGCAAGGCGCAATCGGCGGTATGGGAGTGGGAGGCCAAAGTGGCTGAAGAGCGGGCACGCGGCAAACCTGCACCAGCGGGCAAGGGCAAGGATAAAAAATGAGGCTCACGATCATCGCCGCGCTGGCGCAGAACCGTACCATCGGCAGCAACAACACCCTGCCGTGGCGCATCCCGGAGGATCTCAAGCACTTCAAGGCGCTTACCATGGGGCACCCCATCATCATGGGGCGAAAAACTTTTGACTCCATCGGCAAGCCGCTGCCGGGGCGCACCACGGTGGTGGTGACGCGCAACCGCGAGTTATCGGTGCCCGCTGGCTGCCTCGTAACGCACTCGCTGGAAGAAGCCATTGCCGCTTGTGCGGGAGAGCGGGAGGCGTTTGTTGTGGGTGGCGCGGAACTGTACGCGCAAGCCTTGCCGCTCGCGGATACACTGTACCTTACCGAAATCCGGAAAGAGGTGGATGGCGATGCGCATTTCCCCGAGTTTGACCGGAGCGCCTGGCAGGAGATCGCGCGCGAACGGTGCAGCCAGGTAGAGCCGCAGGCGCTGGAGTACCATTTCGTTGTTTACCGGCGCAAAAAATAGTCGGCAGGCAGGCAAAAGATAAATGTTGCTGGAATCATCCGCGTTTGGTGTCGGCATAATTTTGTGACGTCACTTTCTTTACTGCTATGGATCGTGTCGGGAATCGCGCTGCAACTTGCGGCGTTTTTCGCCATCAGCTTCTGGCGTCGTTGGCCGGGTTATCTGGCTTTGCGCAACCGCGCCGCAGAAGCGAACCCGCCAGTCACGGCGGCGCAGCGTGCTCCGGAAAAGACCCGCGAAACGGCTGCCACCGCATGGCCGGGTTTTCGGGTGTTGCGGGTTGAGCGAAGAGAGGTCGAGGATGCCGCGCAATCGGTCTGCTCGTTTTATCTCGTGCCGGAAGATGGGCGACCGTTACCGCCTTTTCTGCCGGGGCAGTTTCTGACGTTCCGTCTCGATATCCCGGTTGCGGCGGGAAACGCCGAACAGATTGTCCGCTGCTATTCCCTGTCGGATGCGCCACGCCCCGATTATTACCGCGTTTCGATCAAGCGGGTGCCGTCACCGGAAGGCAGCACCGTTCCACCTGGGCGCTCCTCCACTTATTTTCACGACCAGGTGGCGGCGGGCAGCCTGTTGCAGGTGCGCGCGCCCTCCGGGCATTTTCACATCAACCGCAGCGATGAGCCGGTGGTATTGATCGCGGGCGGCATCGGCATCACGCCGATGCTGAGCATGTTGAACTGGTGCCTTGCCGAACAACCCGGGCGCGAACTCTGGCTGTTCTACGGCGTGCGCAACGGGCGCGAGCTGGTGATGAAACCGCATCTCGAAACCCTGGCAGCGGCACATCCGAATTTTCATTTGCGGCTGTGCTTCAGTGCTCCGTTGCCGGAAGATATGACGGGGCAGCCTCACCTGCATCGGGGGCGGGTGGATATCAATTTGTTGCGTCTGCAATTGCCGCTCAAGCCCTGCCATTTTTATATTTGCGGCCCCACCACCATGCTGGAAAGCCTGGTGCCTGCGCTGGACGAGTGGGGAGTGCCGGATGCGCGCATCCACTTCGAGGCTTTCGGCCCGTCGTCCATCAAGCGCACGCAGCCCGCAACGACAGCAGATGCCACGACGCAGACTGCTGCTGCGGCCACTGGAATCGTCGTGACCTTTGCCAAGTCCGGCAAGCAGGTGCCGTGGCAGCACTCCGCCAACAACCTGCTGGAATTTGCGGAATCGCACGGCATCCCGGCGGCTCATGGGTGTCGTGCCGGTAGCTGCGGCACTTGTATGACCGCAGTCAGCGCGGGAGAAGTGGCCTACCGCCAGCAACCGGATTTCGACCGCGAGCCGGGCACCTGCCTGCTCTGCTCCTGCATCCCGAAAACCGATGTAACGCTGGAGATATAAGTGGTCACCTCGCTCTGGCGCCAACACATCCTGCCCTTCACCCTGCTGGTCGGCTTGCTGGCGGCGGTCACTCTGGCTGGCGACTACTTTCTGCACCGGCTGAACCTGGTATGGGTCGGCCGCTATCTGGGCATACCGGGTACGCTGCTGATCGTGGCTTCTCTGATCTATTCGCTGCGCAAGCGCAAATATATTCAGACGGGGAACCCCAAAACTTTGCTGACCCTGCACGAGTTCGGTACCTGGATCGGTTCCTCGCTGGTGCTGATCCACGCCGGCATCCATTTCAACGCCATCCTGCCCTGGTTGGCCACGGTGGCCATGGGCGTCAACGCGGTGAGCGGCATGGTCGGCAAGCTGCTGCTGGATCGCTCGCGCCGCCACGTCCAGGAGCAGCGCGAACAGTTCCAGTCGGACGGCCTGTCGCGCCGCGATGTGGAGCAAGCGCTGTTCTGGGATGCAGTGATGCTCGACGTCATGACCAAATGGCGGAAAGTGCATATCCCGATCTTTATCGTGTTCGCAGTGCTGGCGCTGGGTCACATCACCAGCATCTTTTTGTTTTGGGGCTGGTCATGAGCTGGATACTCAAGCTCATCCTGGCCGCCGATCTGGGTGCGATTGCGATCCTGGCTTTCGCCTATCCCCACCTGATGGTCGGGCCGGGCAAACTGATTCCCGGCCACAAGCAGCTGGAGGCCGACTGTTTCGCTTGCCATGCGCCGCTGACAGGTTCCTCGTCGGAGCGCTGTGCTTCCTGCCATAAACCCGCCGAGATCGGGCGGCTGACCACGAAGGGGCTGCCTCTCCTGAAGCCGCTCACCAAGACCCCGTTCCACCAGAAACTGGTCAGCAAAGACTGCGTGGCCTGCCACAGCGACCACTCGGGCGTGAAGCGCTACCGGGAACAGGGCCGCTTCAACCATGCCTTGCTGCAAAAAGACACGCTCGGCCAATGCCAGTCGTGCCACAAGCTGCCTACCGATTCGCTGCACCGGCAGATTTCCGGCAACTGCAGCCAGTGCCACAACCAGCACAAGTGGTCGCCCGCGACTTTCGACCACGACAAGTATTTCGTGCTGGATCGCGACCACCATGCCCGCTGCGTGACTTGCCACGAAGGCAGCAACTACAAAACCTACACCTGCTACGGTTGCCACGAACACACGCCGGCCAGCATCCGCCGCGAGCATATCGAGGAAGGCATCCGCAATTTCAGCAATTGCGTGAAGTGCCACCGCAGCGCCGACGAGCACGAAGGGGGTGGCGGGGAAGGCGGTGATGACGGCTGATCGCAGTGCAGTGCCAGGCCGCCACCATCAAGGGCCGTCATGCGGCACCAGCGGAAACGATGCGGAAAATAAAAATGGGCAACTTGAATAATCCCTGCCTATCCGGTTTGCCGCCAAAGTAGTTGAGAATGCCAGGAGGCGACATCAGCCTTCGTAGGGCGGATTGGCTGAGTGGTTTCCTGCTGGATGCTACTGCAACGGCCACTCGCCTATCGCGTCATCAATCGCGGCTTGAAGTTCAATGGTGCGTGCCAGTGCTGCGACTATGCCCCGGTAATGGGTCAGATCGTCATAGGAAAGCTGCCGCCCCTTGCGGTCTTTCAGCCATTTCTGGCAAACCTGATAGCCGCCGATATGGTAGCCCCACACTTCCGGCGGCACGTTGTCGAAGTATTGCTTCTGGTTGATCCACACGCGCCCTTTGCTCCCCTCCCCCGCAGGCGGGGGAGGGGCTGGGGGAGAGGGTTCGGTATAGCGCACCGCATCCACCGTGTTATCGCCCGCAACGGGATAGCGTGTTTCCAGTTTGGGAAGCTGTTCCATCAGATGCAGCACCACCAGTTCCTTGCCCAAGGCGCACAGGCTGCGGAACAGCGCCGCATCGCGCGTCAGCGGCAGGCGCGGGAAATCTATTTTCAGGAACTCGGCATAGCGGTTGCGGTAGGTCGGCGAATGAAACACCGCGTAGGCATAGTGGAACACATCTTCTGGCCCGAAGGTCTTTTTCAGATCGCCGCAGCAATCCGGCACGAAATCCAGTTGCAGGCGCGCGGAAAAATCGGCAATGAATTCCGGCGCGAGATTGGGGCGGCGCACATCTCCCGCCCGTTGGGCGAACAGGTCGGCTTTAGTGGTGGAGTAGAGATAGAGCGGAAACACGAAACCGTTGTTTGAAGTTTTGGGAGACATGCAAATTACTTCAACAATGTTGCGCGTTACTTGTGCGTGCTGGAATGTTTCTCCTTTTGTAAGTCTTGAGGTAATCAATCCCAAATTCTTTCCTGCCAGCATCTGTCGCATCACTTCGTTGCGCGGCATGCAATGAAAGCCGCGCGAGTTGCCGGTGTAGTAGGTGTGGCGCACATCAAACGGACGGTACAGCACCGGTGCAAGTTTCGTTTCAGCAAGTCCAGAGGCTTTTAGATCGGCCTGCGCCAATGCGATTTGCCAGTCGCGTGCATCCTTGCCAAGTGCATATTTTTCACGCGCCTCTGCCACCGGCAGGTTGGCGAAATCATTCACCGCGCGCCAAATATCTTCACGGCTCCAATGAATAGAAAGTGCATCGCGCGCAGTGACGATGCCAACGCTATTCACGGGCATGATGTCGGTGATCTTCCAGCCCTGTTCATACTCGGCGCGCAGGGTCTCATCCTGCGGCACGAACAGGTAAAACGGCGCTTGCGGTTTGAGTACTTGCCAGCGGGTGGTGGCCACGTCGTTTTCCGCCAACCCGGCGTATTTGCTTGCGCGTGTGCCGTAGAGGTCGGCGTGGCGCACATTGCATTCCGTTCGTGGTGAGCTTGTCGAACCATGAGCGGAATGCCCTTCGACAGGCCTGTCCTGAGTACCGTTCGTTCCTTCGACAAGCTCAGGACGAACGGGGGTGAGGGGCTCAAGGCGAACGGTTGGTTTGCGTTTGACGAAAATCCCAATCGCCACGCCCTGCTGGATGTCGAATACGTTTTCGTCCTTGCCGCCGTCCGGTGCTTTTTCTTTCTTCTTGCTGTTGCCGTGCAGGTCGAGCAGGTAGATGTCGTCAAAGCTCTGCATCAAACTCTGGCGCATGCCCCGGAAGGTGGGGTTATCCAGATAGCCGTGGTTGGTGACGAAGGCCAGCACACCGTAGCCGGTCTGCTCGATGCGCCATTGCGCGAAGCGGATGAATTTCACGTAGTCGTCGTTCAGCCACTTGGGGTTGCGTTCGCCCAGCGGCGCGCCGTCCACCTCGAAATAGTTGCCGGTTTTTTGCCCGGTCGAACCATCCGTTCGTAGTGAGCCTGTCGAACTATCGCTGCCGCGCAGTAATCCGGCGATCCATTCGCCGGTGTTGGCGGAATGTCCGGAATACGGCGGGTTGCCCAGCACCACCATCACCGGCG
>VIKH01000003.1:41514-62373 GCA_008080515.1 Gallionellaceae bacterium
GTTTCCTTCTTCACCTGGTTGGCGCTGCTGGCTTCGTCCGCAAGCCACTGTGTGAACAGCGGCAGGCCGGTCATTTCGTGCGCTTCTTCCAGCGTGTTGGTGAGGAATACGCGCAAGCGTTCGTCGCTGGAAAAATCGTAGCCGGTTTCGCGCAGCAGCAAACCGAGCTTCATGTGCGCGACTGCATAGGGTGCCATCAGCAACTCGAAGCCATACATGCGCGGCAACAGATTCTCCTGCACATAGCCCGGCCACATACCCTTGTTGCCCGCAAAGGTCTGGTAGATTTGTCCGATGACGCTATACAGGAAGGTGCCGGTTCCGGTGGCGGGATCGAGGATTTGCACCTTGTGGGTTTCGATGGTTTCCGTACCCTTGCCGCGCTGCTTCGGGCGGGTAAGTTTGACTTTGCTGGAATCGGCCAACCCTGCACTCAACTTGAAATCTTTTTTCAGGATGGCATCCACGCTGCGCACGATGTAGGACACCACCGGCTCCGGCGTGTAGTACACGCCTCTGGCCTCGCGCATTTTCTGGTCATACGCGCCGAGGAAGGTTTCGTAAAAATGCACTACCGGGTCTTCTTGCCTGGTCGCGTGCCCGAAGTCTTGCAGAATGGCGGAGATGTCGGTGCGGTTGAGCAATTCGGCAAGATTGTCCACCGCCCACACGATGCGCTCGTCCAGTTCCGGCCCGGCGATGTGGGCAAAGAGTTTGCGCAGGAATGGGTTGGTCTTGGGCAGATCGTAGGCGGCATGGGTGCGGGTGAAGTGCGCGCCGGTGCTGTTGCAACGCGCCGCAAACAGGCCGTAGCAAATAGTCTGTGCATACATATCGCCGAACTGCTCCGCATCGAGGTCGTGCAGCAGCACTTTGCGGAAGCCTTCCATCTGTTCGTGCAGCGCGCCGTGTTCGCCTTCTTCCGCAAAGGTTTTGCCGATGATGGAGCGGATCAGACGCGCCAGTGCCGCCATGCGTGTGGCAAGCTCTTTCGGGCTGGAAATGACGGGGATGTTTTCGGCGAAGAAGGCCTGTAACAGTTGGACGAGCTGTTGCACGCCTTCCGCATCAGTTCTCGATTTTCCATTGGCTTGCGGTTTGGCAAGGCGCGCAGTCAGGCGCAATTCCCCGCTGACATACCAGCGAAATTCCAGGTAATCGGTCAGGATGAGATTGGCGAGGCCGTCGCGGTAACGCTTGAGCTGTTCACTTTTCTCGGTATCGTCGAGAGAAACACCAATGTCCTTGGCTTCCACAAAGCCCAGCGGAATATCTTTACGGGTGATGATGTAATCCGGCGCGCCGCATTTGATGCGCTTGGGTTCGTTGGTGGCCGTGATGCCGGGATGGAATGCTTCGAGCAGGTCTTTCAGCGCGGGGCGGTGGGTATGCTCGGTGGCGTTGCCTGCTTTGCAGGCTTGCTCTATCTGCGCCAGATAGCCTTTGAAAATCGCGTTATCAGCCACCGTCCCCGCCCCTTTATTTCTTGTTTGCGCGCAAGTGTATAGTATGCGGCGCACCCCGTAAAATCAGCTTGAGGCTTCCCCGTGCAACGACCCAAACTCACCCGCGAATTCGTTTCTTTCTACCTTAAGGAGGCCGTCCCGGAATATGAGGAGATGCTCGTCTTTATCGAGCAACAAGGCGGCAGAATCAACATGCTTCCCAAGATGGCAGAACTGATAGACAGGCTCAAACTCGACAACTACCCGGAGCTCTATAGAAGCGAAGAGACGCTTCCCCGCCTGCGCGGGGATGACAAATAAAGATGCGTTTCCCTAAAGAAAAAGAAAAAGGAGCTAGACTTTTGGTCTAACCCCTTTATTTTATGGCGCGCCCGGAGCGATTCGAACGCCCGACCCCTTGGTTCGTAGCCAAGTACTCTATCCATCTCCATCTGAGCTACGGGCGCGGAGAAACATTTTTCTAGTTACTTGGCGGAGAGAGAGGGATTCGAACCCTCGATACAAGTTTTAGTCTCGTATGCTCCCTTAGCAGGGGAGTGCCTTCGACCTCTCGGCCATCTCTCCAAAAGGCCGCGCAGGTTACCGTAAACCCTGCTAAAGGTCAACGCCTGCCCTCTTTTCAGCACGCGAGGGGGCGAGAGCGCGAGGTTTCTTGCCAACTGCAACCACAGGCAATTCTACGGTGTTACTACGCCGTGATTCTACCTGAAAGCAAACGGTAAGGTGCTCTCCCGGCTCTCCGGAAATTCGCGTTACTTGTCGCTCGGGGGCAAATCAGCTTCTGGAGCGGGTTGCTCGGGCGCTTTCCGGGTGGCAGTTGGGGGAGGGGCGGGGCGGAAGCCGTACGGGGCCGTCCTGGGGTAACCCGCATAATCCAGTTCGCTGTGCCATTGGTCCACCCAGAATCCCTTGAGCCAATTGCGGCCAACAGAAAGCGTGGGGGCGGTTTCCGCACCGGACATCTTGCGGAAGGCGTCCACTTCTTCCTGGGTGACCAGAATGATTTCAGTGAACGGAACGCCGCGCTGGTTCAATAGGTCGCGCGCGCGCTGGCACGGCTCTTTGCAGTTGTCCGCCACATAGAGCGTGACCGGAAACGTTTCCTTGGCGCGGCGCGTTGCATAGGGCAAGGCGTCATCCGGAGTGGCGGAGTCGGGAAATTTTTTCTGCTCGGGCTTTGCTGCAACAGCATCCGGTATGTCGCCGTAATGCACTTTGCCGGATTGATCCACCCAGCGATACAGTTCTCCCGCTAGCGCACTGCCCGTCGCTGTCGCCAGTATTGCGGCCAGAATGTAACGTGATTTCATATTCCCCTCCATCCGGTTACGTCGTGAAAGATGTACGAGTCTAATCCGCGCCACTTTCTTCCAGCAAACCGCTGTGGCGCAACAGCGCATCAATCGTGGGTTCGCGGCCACGAAATGCGACGAAGGATTGCATCGCATCCCGGCTGCCGCCCACCGCCAGTATTTCATCGCGGAAGCACAGTCCCGCCGCGAGGTTGAGCACCCCGTTCTCCTCGAACAGGCTGTAGGCGTCGGCAGACAGAACCTCCGCCCATTTGTAGCTGTAATAGCCCGCCGCGTAGCCGCCCGCGAAAATGTGCGAAAAGCTATTCTGGAAGCGGTTGAACGCGGGGGGGATCAGCACCGCCACTTCGCCGCGCACCTCGTCGAGCAATTGCTGCACGCTTTTGCTGCCGTTGGGGTCGAAATCGCAATGCAGCCGCATGTCGAACAGAGAAAACTCGATCTGGCGCAAGATCTGCAAGCCGCTCTGAAAATTTTTCGCCGCCAGCATTTTGTCGAACAGCGCGCACGGCAATGTTTCCCCCGTATCCGCATGGCGCGTCATGCCCTGCAACACCTCCCATTCCCAGCAGAAGTTTTCCATGAACTGGCTGGGCAGCTCCACCGCGTCCCACTCCACGCCGTTGATGCCGGATACGGCAAGGTCTTCCACCTCGGTGAGCAGGTGGTGCAGGCCGTGGCCGAACTCGTGAAACAGGGTGATGACCTCGTCGTGCGTGAAGAGGGCGGGCCTGCCGCCGACCGGAGAAGCAAAGTTGCAATTCAGGTAGGCGACCGGTGTCTGGATGCCGGAGCGGGTGCGCCTGCGCGTGATGGCGTCATCCATCCACGCTCCGCCGCGCTTGCTGTTGCGCGCATACAAATCCAGATAAAACTGCCCCACCAACTGCTCGCCATCGAGGATGTCGAAGAAACGGGCATCCTCGTGCCAGACTGGCGCAGAAGAAGGGTTCACGCGCAGGCCGTACAGCGTCTCCACCAGCTTGAACATGCCCGGCAGCACTTTGTCCTCGGGGAAATACTGCTTCACCTCCTGCTCGGAAAATGCGTAGCGTTGCTGGCGTAGATGCTCGCTGGCATAGCTCACATCCCAGGCCTGCACATCGGCGATGCCCAGTCGCGCGCGAGCGAATTCGCGCAGCTCGGCCATGTCTCTTTCCGCAAAGGGGCGGGCGCGGCGCGCCAGCTCGCGCAGAAAATCCATCACCTGCTGCGGCGTGGTTTCAATATCTGCGCCATCAGCTGGGTGTTATCGAATTCGGTTTTTTCCAGTTCGCTGGCTCGCGTCACGTAAGCGCGGTACATGCGCTCGCGCAGGGCGCGGTTGTCGGCGTATTGCATCAGCGGCAGATAGGACGGCGCTTTCAGCGTGAACAGCCAGCCGCTTTTACCGGCTTCCTGCGCCGCTTCAGCAGCAACCTGGCGCTCGTCGGCGGGAATGCCCGACAGCTCCGCCTCGTCGGTGACCAGCCAGCTATAGGCGTTGGTGGCGTCCAGCAGATTGTCGGAAAACTTCGAACACAGCGTGGACTGCTCCTCCTGGATGGCGAGGAAGCGCGCCTTCTTGTCCTCCGGCAATTCCGCGCCGCCGAGGCGAAAATCGCGCAACTCGTTCCCGATGATTTTCTGGCGCGCTGTGCTCAAACCGGCAAATTCCGCGCCATCGCGGATCGCTTTCACCTTGTTGAACAGGCCGAGGTTCTGCCCTAGCTCGGCGTAATACTGCGTGATCTTCGGCAGGTTGGCGTTGTATGCCTCGCGCAGTGCAGCGGCATTCATCACCGCATTCAAATGCCCCACCTGCCCCCACGTGCGCGACAGGCGCTCGTTGGCGTCGGCCAGCGGCTGCATGAAATTATCCCAGGAGGGGGTGGCGGCGTCATGCAGCAGGCTCGCCACCAGCGCGCGGTTTTCCATTAGCAGTTGCTCCGCCGCCGGAGAGACATGCTCGGTGCGGATTTCAGAAAAGCGCGGTAAGCCGGAGAAATCGAGTAAGGGGTTCATGGGTAAGTATTGGAATCAAAGCTGCGGGAAAAAACGGGTGTCAGCATTTTACTACAGTAGACGCTGTTACCTTTTTACGGGAGGCATGCCCTTTATTCGTGGTACGCCTATCTTCGGGCACCAAGCCATTATCGGACATTCGTCGCAGCGGGGTGCCGCCGGGGTGCAAATCTTGCGTCCGAGAGAAATCATGTTCACGTGCAAGGAGTGGCGGAGTTGGGGAGGTATCTTGGATTGCAGGCGGTCCATGTCTCGGGGCGCGCAGTGCTTGTCTTTCTGTGTCGGCCTGACCCAACCGAGACGCCGGACGATACGCCAGCAATGCGTGTCCACGGGGAAAACCCGCCTGCCCAGGGAATACATCAAGACGCATCGCGCAACCTTTTTCCCCACGCCGGGCAGCGACAACAAAAATTCTTCCGCCTCGTAGTCGTCCATCGCGCGCAGCGGATCGAGCGTCGGCTCCCCAAATTTCGCCACGATGATATCGAAAAGCTCGCGGATCGCCTTTGCCTTCTGGTTGGACAGGCCGCCGCGAACGATAGGCCGCGCGATATATTCGGCGGGCGCTTCAGCGATGCGGTGGTGGGTCGGGAAAGCCGCCTTCAGAGACCGGAAAGTATCGCGGTAGCTAGCCTCGCTGGTTTTGGTGCTGCAAATGATGAACAGCAGCTCGTCCAGTGGCTCCTTGAGATTGTGGTGGTTGAAGTTGCGGTAGCGGGATTTCAGGGCTGCGGCGATGTCCCAAGCAGTTGGAGGATATTTTGGAGAGGGCATAATTCGCAGGAGATGATTCACCCTCCGGTACCAAGGATGGCCTCTGCGCGGCATCGCGTCCACCACCTATTCGCCATTACCCTCATTATTGCCCCCACTCAGAGGTAATTACCTCTTCTTCCACCGTGCCGCAGGCCCGCGACCCTGGCACTCTACGACGCTTGCGCTTTGCTGTTCTCGCAATACGCGCCGGATCATATCGCGGCTCACGCCGGGGCAAGCCTGCTCCAACTGCGACACGGTAAACTCGCCCGCGAAGCGGTTGATGGCGGCCAACACCAGATCGGTCTTCGACCCGCGCGGGGCTTTCACCTCGCCCACCCGCTCGGCGAATTCGCGGTAAGCCAGCTTGAGGGTAGACAGCACATAGTTGATATAGGGCCACGGGTCATGCTTGCCCTCATGCCATCCTTGCGAACTCTGCTCCAGCGTCTCGTAATAGCGATCCTTGTTTTCTTCGATCAGGCGCTCCAGGCTGATGTAGCGTCCCACCTCATAACCCGATTGGTAGCATTGCAGCAAAAGCGCAAGCCGCGACACGCGCCCGTTGCCATCGCGGAACGGGTGTATGCAAAGAAAATCCAGGTTGAACGCCGCCATCGCGATCAGCGGATGCACCCAGCGCTCATCCAGGCAGCGCTGCCAATCGGCGACCAGCCTCGCCATCGCTGCCGGAGCGCCCGCCGCGGACACGGGGCGGAAGCGCACCCGTTCGCGTCCATCCGCATAGCGCTCGATGATGTCGCCGTCTTTTCCCTTGTACTGCCCCGCATCCCAGATTTGCCCGCGCGCCAGCCGGTGCAATTCGCGCAATGTCGCCTCGCTGACCGGCATACGGGCAGCGCCTTCGTGGATGAGTTGCAACGCATCGCGATAACCGCGCACCTCCTCCTCATCCCGGTCCCGGAACAAAGGCTTGGCCGCAACCAGCACATCGCGCACCCGCGACGGATCAACCGAGACGCCTTCGATACGGTTGGAAGAAACCGCGCTTTCAATCAGCGCATGTTCGCGCAAGGTCTTGAGCCGCTGCGGGGACTGCTGCGTATAAAGCTCCTGCTTGCCGCGAAACTCGCCGAGGTCGGCGAGATACCAGGAAGTGGTAGAGGGGACGGAAAGGTTTTTTTCGGCGAAAAGTTTAAGTGTGGTCATGTGAGCTTTCTTGGCGTTCTACACGTATTGTGCGACATCATTGCAAGCATTCGTAATTCATCGCAGTGGACGCCTTCACTTTCTGGTTCGACAAGCCGCCGCGATGCGGAGGTGGGTGGGGAAAGCTTCTTTTAACGACCGGAAAGTGTCGCGATAGCTCGCTGCCCCGGTCTTGGTGCTGCAAATGATGAATAGCAGTTCGTCCAGAGGCTCCTTGAGGTTTGTGGTGGTTGAAGTTGCGGTAGCGCTCCGTCAATGTTGTAGCAACGTCCAAAATGCTCGATGGATATTATTGCGGAGCCGTAAGGCATTGGCTATCGGTTTAATCCAGGCTTGGTTTGAGCCGACAACTCATTGTTGATTTAGTGCATCCACGATTTCCGAGAACGCGGACTTATATTCCAAAATTTTATGCCGCAGTATTTTCCCAATCTCATCATCAAATGAAAATTCTTTGCCCCTATGGCGGAATAATAGGCTCCCCTCCCCATTTCGTTCTGGTACGCCATGGGCGAGAAAATTTCGAGGGCTAAGAATTGCTTCCCGATATTCGTCAGCAAAATTCTTGGTTTTCAGCAGCGGGTGATGCGCTTTCACACGATTAAAATTCTGCACCCTCTTTTCGCTGCCATCGCTGAGCACCAATAAGCTTTCAATTGACGGCTCGCTCTCGAAGGCAGATAACGCCTCCTCAAATTTTTTATCTGGTTCTTTGGATTTCTTGATGAATGCCTTATAAACAAGTTGGCGCTGTTCTTCCGTGATACCCTGCATGGCGAGGGTGAAGATTTTTTCTAATAATTCATCGAGATCCCCAACCTCTGCCATGACAATGCCGCGCATATTTTCGAGGTCAAGAACCTTGCTGACGGAGTGGCGTGCAACCTCAAGAAGTTTGGTATCTATAACCGGCTTGGTAGCCACATATATACCCTGCAGCCGCTCGTCGATAACGGCCTGCCATAGCGCTTCTTCACCTTTCATCGAATAAAATATAATTTCTGCGTAAACATTGAGATCACGAACACTCTTGATAAATTTTGCGCCGCTAACATTAGCCCCCAGATCGAAATCAACAATCAACATGTCAAAATCGCTAAACGGTTTGTGCTGGCTAAGCTCTTCCGGATCATGGACGGGAGTTATATGTGGTCTGAACCCCCACGATAGAATCTCTGACAAGATGCGATCATTATCTCGCGACTCAAAATAATCTTTGTTATCGTCATACCAGAGGATTTTGTAATCCAGATTCATCTTGTTACCTCCACCCTGATTTCCATGCCTTTGGGTTGTTGTGGTATGGCGGTAATTTTTCCACCTATTCTCTCCACGATTTCGCGGGCATGGTAAAGACCGAGGCCCGAACCAGATGTGGTCGTAACCCCCATCTCAAACATTGATTCCAGCCTATCGAGGCTCGGCGATAAGCCATTGCCATTATCAACAAAAGAAATCCTCAGCGTGTTGCTGCCGACCTTCGCAATTTTTACTTCGAGGTTTTTTGCACCTGCCTTGTCGGCGTTGCTGATGATGTTGTCCACCAAGATAGAAATCTCTATGCGGCTCAATTTCAGTTCAAACCGTTCCCGGACTTTGTTCTCAACCCCCACTTTCAGGTTGGTTGCAATGAAGTCTCTGGCAACATTCGATATGTATTGCTCGATGAATGCGGGTAGGTCGGTGGGTTCTTTTGCAATTCCTGCACGGAAGTTAGCCTTCGTTGCAAACTGCGCCACAGCAGTAATGCGGTTGTTGGCGAGGGAGGCCTTTTCGAGGAAACCCAACACCTCTTTTCCGCCTTGGGTTTTTTGCAGCGCTTTGATTGATCGGCCGATGTAATTCCCAATGATCGAGGAGTCATGGACAATCTGGTGGTGGAATGCAACTAACTCCTTGGCATTCAGAGAAGAGACCGATTGGAGGAAAAGGGTTTGCGCCTGGTAAGTATCTTTCTCTGCCCTGAGCTTGGCTGATGTTACACGCAACTCCGCAGCCTCGCTTTTTGCGGCTTTCGCCTCTTGTTCTTTTTCCGCAATAAGGGTGCGGACTCGTGACAAGCCGCGCTTGAGGTCTGCATCAACTTTGCCAGGTTCGATCCCCTCTAGCTTATGGTTCGCTCTGGTTGCGCATCTATGAGTGTCATAATTGAAAGTGCAATGCGCTGGTTCTTGCGTTCTCGTGACTGCACGTACTGCTCTGTTGTTGCAGTCCAATCCAGGCCCTCATCATTCCGTACAAGGCTTCGTAGGGTGTCTGGGATGCTGTCCCAGTCGAGTCCCTCAACAACAAACTTTTCCAATCTCTTAAGCGCACCCTCGAAGAAACTTTCTTTTAGCTGGACGAATGCATCGGTTTTCTTAAGACCCTCCCTGCTGGATATGGGCTTGAACTGTTCTTCGCTTCCGCTAATCTCAATACGACCGACCACCTCTCGGCTACCCAGATGGCGGTTTTGCCCTTGAGACTTCCGCACATCAAGGCCAAGCCAGTCATTCCCACGGTCGCCATAGGGGGCAATGCGGAACCCATTCAAGAAAAGGAATATAGAACCAAAGTCTACAGAGCGGACGCCTGTCTGGCGTTTGAAATAAGCCTTCTTGTATGGGTTGAGGTAATAAATTACAACATGTGCATCCCTCAATAGGGGATAAGCTTCGTTGCGCTCAACCAGTTTAAATACCGGCTCGCCATCGTGGTGTAGTTCTGTTGTTACCGTCTTGTCTTTGGGGGAAATTCTGGTTTCAATGTAGGTGCTATTAAATTCCAGTTTTTCAAAAATCTGGTTCTTGATCTCGACATTGACCTGATCCTGATACTCCTTCCCATCTTTCGCTGCAAGGTCTGGTGCTTGCAAAGAAATGCGAAATTTATTCCTCAGGAAAAGTTGGTTCGGATTGATAAACCTTTCCAGAGAATCCTTTAGCTCAAATAGCTTGTCACGATCCCACTCGTTCCTGAGTCTTGAAATGACTAGGGCCGCCCCATTCTTGGGGAAATTTGTTAATCCTGCTAGCTCTGCCGCCCCAGCATCAGGTATGCTCGCCACTTCCAGCTTGATTTGTTGGATTGTGAGGTCTGCATTTCCTTCCTTTTCAAAATCAGGCCAATTGATCTTTAAATGCAAAAGATCACCGTTTTTTGATCGGGTCAACAAATCGAGTTGTTCGCCCAGGCGGTCGCAGGAAAATCTTCCGATCCCCTTGTTGCCCGCAAGGTATGCGCCATTCTCTGGTGTCGCGAGCTTCTTCTCGGAATACGCGATATTGAGCCACTTGTTCTTAATGTCAGTAAGGCTCATCCCACAACCTTTGTCGGCGATGACTATCCGGGAAGCCTGGGTTGTTTTACCTTCTGTGAAACTCTCAAACCTGACCAACACATCATCCGCGCCTGCGTCATAGGCATTTTTCACCAGTTCGACAACCGCGATGTTGTCATCGTTGATGAGGTCTTTACCTACCAAATTTTTCAGCAGGGTGTTGGTCTTGAAATAGAGAGTTTCTTTCATGGAGGACGGCTCTTAAGAGGCCAACTCCTTGAGCACTTGCCCGATGGCTTCAGAAAATAGCGGGGGGACGGCATTGCCAACTTGGGTATAGCGGGGGCATTCATTTTTGCGATCTTTTCCGCCAGTCGTGTACTTGCCCGTGAACTTAAACCAATCCGGAAAAGTCTGTATGCGCGCATTCTCACGGACTGTCAGAATGCGTGGTTCTGAATAATGGATCATGTCGTCAGGCAATGTAGTGATGGTTGCTGACGGCGAATCGGCGCGGAGGGGAGTTAAGGCATGCTTCTTTATGCCAAGACGCGCGCGGTCTTTCTTGCCGAGTGTTTTGCCTTTGGTGCAGGTGGTTATGATTTTTGTGAATTGCTCTATGGTCGCTGGTTTATGCTTGGGAAGCCGCAGGCTGTCAGGGTGTGCCTGTGAGCCATTGCCCATTAGTTTTGCAAAGTTGGATTTACTTCCCCGCACCTTGTAAACGATTTGTTTGTAACCCTTCAGGTCAAAATCTGTGCTGTCCATTAAAGCCTTACCGGTCATTTCTAAATCGCCAATTGCCTGTTTAACTGTCACAGGCTTATCAGTTGGAAGCCCCCTACTTGAAAGAAATTGTTCACGACTTGTTGCGAGAATATCGAAAGGTGCTTTGCCATCAAGCTTCTTGAGGGCTGGATCGCCATCGCGGATCGCGATGATAATGAATCGCTTGCGCACTTGTGGAACGCCATACTCACTCAGGTCTAGCAGCTTTGAAAATACCTTGTACCCAATAGTTTCTAGCCGCCCTACGACCTTGGTGGAATATGGGGTGTCCTTGCTGTCGCCGTTGCCATGCTTCTTAAACGGCAAGGTAAAGCCGCGCACATTTTCAATAAGCAGCATGCGTGGCTGCAATTTATCGACAAGCTTGATGTAGTCTTCGATGAGCGAGTTACGCGGGTCAGAGTGTGTCCTGCGTCCTGCCATGGAAAACCCCTGACATGGCGGTCCTCCAGCCAGGAGGGATATTTTTCCCTTCAATTTTTCCAGGTTATGACTGTGATTTTTTAGCAGTGTTGTTGTTGAAGTGGCTTTTTGGGGAAGCCATTCTGGCCAGTTAAAGTCACCTTGCTGACCATCTACAAGATTGGTCTTCAGTGTTTCAAAAGCGTTTGGATTTTTCTCAATCGCGAAGCGGCCTTGCCATCCTGCGCTAATCAAGCCAAGTGAAATGCCACCACACCCCGCGAATACATCCGCAAAAGTAAGCTGGGGCTCTTTTCCGATGTTCTTAACTTGCTTCACAGTTTGAGCTAACTATATTGTTGTCGGTTAATAAGTTGCTCGGCACGGCGCACCGATCAGCTATTGCTCTGGTAAGCGACCTGCCCTTCCACCAGCGTATAGCGCACGCGCCCCCGGGCTTCGTAACCCAGAAAGGGCGAATTCTTGCCCTGGCTTTTCAGCGCGGCAGCCTCGATGATCCAAGTGGCTTCGGGGTCAAAAATGCACACGTCGGCATGCGCGCCAACCGACAGGTAGCCCACTTTTTGCCCGAGCAGTTGCGCCGGGTTCGCGGTGATGTGCTTGAATGCTTCCAGCAGCGGCACGTCATCCTGCTCCGCCCATTTCAGCGCCAGCGGCAGCAGCAACTCCACGCCCGTCGCGCCCGCCTCCGCCTCGGCGAAAGGCAGTTGCTTGGCGTCTTCGTCCACCGGGGAGTGGTTGGAGCAGATGGCGTCTATCGTGCCGTCCAGCAGGGCGGCGCGCAGCGCGGCCCGGTCGCGCAGGCCGCGCAGCGGGGGAACCAGGTGGCAGTTGGAATCAAAATAGCCGATGTCCATTTCGGAAAGATGGACGTGGTTGATGGAAACGTCGCAGGTCACCGCCAGCCCCTCGCGCTTGGCGGCGCGCACCAGCTCCGCCCCGGCGGCGCTGGACAGCAGGCAAACGTGCAACCTGGCTCCGGTCTCGCGCGCCAGATGCAGCATGGTGGAAAGCGCGATGGTTTCGGCCACCGCCGGGATAGAGGGCAGGCCGAGGCGCGTCGCCACTTCGCCGTCGTGCGCCACCCCGTTCATGGCGATAAAGCTGTCCTGCGGGCGCAGCCACACGCTGTAGCCGAACGTGGCTGCATATTGCATGGCGCGCAGCAGCACGCGCGTATCGGTGAGCGGCGCATCGGCCTGGCCGAACGCCTTGCAGCCCGCATCGCTGAGTTCCGCCATTTCGGTCAGCTCTTCGCCTTTCAGCCCGTAAGTCAGCGCGCCAACCGGGAACACCCGGCACAGCTTGAGCGAGCGTGCGCGGTGCTTGAGCATTTCCACCAGCCCCGGCTCATCCAGCGGCGGGTCGGTGTCCGGCGGGCAGGCCAGCGAGGTGACGCCGCCCGCTACCGCCGCCTCCATTTCCGATTCCAGGGTGGCCTTGTATTCGTAGCCCGGCTCGCGCAACCGCGCGGCGGTATCCACCAGGCCGGGAATGACCATCAGCCCGACGGCATCAATCACCCGGTCGGCGACAAAACCGTCCGGCGCCGTGCCGATGGCGGCGATGCGTTTTTCCGCGACAAATACGTCGCGCTGCGCGTCAATCCCGTTTTTCGGGTCTATCAGGCGACCGTTTTTGATATGTATGTTCATTTTGCCCCCGCCAGCATGGACATCACTGCCATCCGCACCGCGATACCGAATGTCACCTGCGGCAAGATCACCGAGTTCGCGCCATCGGCCACGCTGGAGTCAATTTCCACGCCCCGGTTCATCGGCCCCGGATGCATCACGATGGCGTCGCCCTTCGCCAGCGCCAGCTTTTTCTGGGTGAGCCCGTAGTATTTGAAATACTCCTGCGCGGAAGGCAGCAGCGCGCCCGTCATCCGCTCGTTCTGCAGGCGCAGCATCATCACCACATCCACGTCGCGCAGCCCTTGGCGCATGTCGTGATAAACCTGCACCCCCAGTTTTTCGACCATAGTGGGCAGCAGGGTCTTGGGCGCGATCACGCGCACTTCCGGCACGCCCAGCGTGGTCAGCGCGTGAATCTGCGAGCGCGCCACGCGCGAATGCAGGATGTCGCCGACGATGGCCACGCGCAGGTTGTGGAATTCCTTCTTGTAATGGCGGATGGTGAACATGTCCAGCAGCGCCTGGGTGGGGTGCGCATGGCGCCCGTCCCCGGCATTGATGACGTGGATTTCCGGCGCGACATATTTGGCGATGAAATGCGCCGCGCCGCTCTGCGCGTGGCGCACCACGAACATGTCGGCGTGCATGGCGCACAGGTTGCCCACCGTGTCGAGCAGGGTTTCGCCCTTGCTGGTGGATGAGGAACCGATGCTCAAGTTGACCACGTCGGCGGACAGGCGCTTGGCGGCGATCTCGAAAGTGGTGCGTGTGCGCGTGCTGCTCTCGAAGAAAATATTGAACACCGACTTGCCCTGCAGCAGCGGCACTTTTCTGATCTCGTTGCCTTCGGCAGAATTCACGAAAATTGCCGCGCGATCCAGGATATGACGGATGATGGGTGCGGGCAGGCCCTCCGTGGTAAGCAGGTGATGCAGCTCGCCGTTTTTGTTCAGTTGCGGGTTGTTCATCTTGAAAGCCTCCGGCAGTGTGTCCGAAACGCTCGCGGGTTCATGCGGCCTGCCCCGATGATGGTTCATCAAAATATGCCTGCAATATCTGCTGCGCGGCAACCTGGTCCAGCAGCGCCTTCTGCTTGATGCCGCGTATTCCCGCTTCGTTCAATTGCGAGCTGGCGGCGGCGGAAGTGTAGCGCTCGTCCACCAGAATGACAGGCAAATCAAAGCGCCCCTTGAGGCGCTGGGCAAAGCGGCGGCATAGGCGGGTCATCTCGTGCGGCGTGCCGTCGTCGTTGCTGGGCAACCCCACCACCAGCGCCGCCGGCTGCCATTCGCGGATGAGCGCGGCGACGGACGCGAAGCGCTGGTCGTTTTGTTCACCGTGCAGCGTGATCAGCGGCTGCGCCGTGTCAGAGATCGAATTGCCGACCGCCACGCCGATACGTTTGGTGCCAAAATCGAACGCGAGAAAAGTGCCTGTCAGAAGACTGGGAGCGGGCGGCGGGGTGTTGAAGCCGGGCTGCCTTATTGCGTTTTGTCTTCTGTCTTCGGTCATCAATCCTCTGCAATCAGGCATGCCCCGCGTCCTCGGACAGCGAGGCGTAATCCACGCCCAGCAGCGCCATCGCGGCCGGCAGCCGCTCCTCTGCGGGAAGATCGAAAAGGATGTGTTCGGAGGCCATCACGCTGAGCCAGGCATTTTGCGACAACTCGTGTTCCAGTTGGCCTTGTGCCCACCCCGCATAACCCAGCGACACCAGCAGGTTGTGCGGTTCCTGGCCTTCGCCCACCGCTTGCAGGATATCCCTGGAAGTGGTCAGGCCGACCTTGTCGTTGATGGATAAAGTGGATTGCCAGTTGCCGACCGGGTCATGCAGCACGAAACCCCGGTCGGTCTGCACCGGCCCGCCGAAATGCACCGGCTGATTTTTCATTTCCGGCTGGTTCAAGGGGATTTTGATTTGCTCGAACAGCTCACCCAGGGTCAGGTTGGTCGGGCGATTCACGATGATGCCCAGCGCGCCCTGCTCGTTGTGCTCGCAAATATAGGTGAGCGACTTGGCGAAAACGGAATCTGCCATGGAGGGCATGGCGATAAGGAAATGGTGGCTGAGGTCGAGCTGCGACATGGGCGGCATTGTACCCCCCTTAAGGCGGCCTTCACAATTTGCAGCGCCCTGAAAAATGCTCCGGATCTTTGGCCGTTTGGCCCCGGTTAGCCAGAAAATCCGAGGCGGCGTTACGGCACGTTTATCGGTATCCGACAACATCCGCTTCGCCTCTGCTAGAATCCGCTCCGCTGTCGCATGGGTTGCTGGTTGGCTCGCCGTAACGCCGCACTTGTCTTTTTCGGAAGATGGGCCGGGTCTGACGGCCAGCGCGTGGCCGATCCGTTTCTCGTGCGGCGGAATGTACCGTATCAAAGCGCTGCCAGCGTGCAGGTCAGCAGATCATTGAGGTGCGAAGCTCCAGCCGTTTCTCGGCGCTCTGCCGTGTGCCGGGGCTTGCTATCCGTGCGGATTCCCTGCGGGATTTCGCGCGCGCTTCTGCGAATCTGATTTTCCTTCCGCGATTTCTGGCCGCGCCCTATTTCTTTACGTCGGGGAGGATTAAATGTTGTCACGAATATCATGGTTGTTGCTCGGTGTACTGCTTGTATTGCCAGGCATCGCGCTGGCCAAGGAAAGAAGTGGAGAGGTCGTCATCGCCGTCACCCTGGCGGCACCGGATGACAGCAAAGACGTGCGGGTCTGGATACCTTATCCGGTTTCCGGCAGCACGCAGGATATATCCGACATAAAAATTGACGGCAACTTTACGCGAAGCGGTGTGTACGGCGAAAAGGAAACCGGCAATCTTGCCTTGTACGCCGAATGGGCAAAACCGATTAAGGATCGGGCCATCACCCTGACATTCAACGTCACCGCGAAAGAGCGGGTAAGCAGGAATATTCCCGCACGGGAGCCGGAAATCCCTGCCGAAATCCGCGAGTATCTCAACAGCACCGCCTTCATTCCGACCGATGGCAAGATCAGGGAGATCGCCATCGGCATCACCAACGACCAGCAGAAGGTCAGCGAAAAGGCGCGTGCCGTTTACCAGTGGGTCGTCGAAAACACGGTGCGAGACCCGAATGTCATGGGATGCGGCACGGGCGAAGTGGAGAAAGTGCTCGCCAAGAAAGGCGGGAAGTGCGCCGACATCAGTTCGGTCTTTGTCTCGATCGCGCGGGCGGCAGGCGTGCCGGCACGCGAAGTTTTCGGTTTGCGGCTGGGCAAGAAAGATGAAGAGGACATGACCGGCGGGCACCATTGCTGGGCCGAGTTCTATGCGCCCGGCTACGGCTGGGTTCCGGTGGATCCGTCCGATGTCAGGAAGGTCATGCTGACTGACAAACTGGACATCAGCAGTGCCCAGAAATACGTGGATTACTATTTTGGCGCGGTGGATGAATACCGGGTCACGCTGGCCACCGGCGGCAGGGGGTATTTCCTGAATCCACGCCAGAACGATGGCCCGCTGAACTACTTCATGTACCCCTACGCCGAGGTGGGCGGGAAATCGCTTGAGTGGCTGGCCGCCCAGACCGATTTGAAATTCAAGGTGATGTTCAAGGCGCGCTGATCGTTTCCGGCCAAACGCTTTATCAAAGTTCGCCGCCACGGCTGAGCGCCTGCACCTCGCGGGCGACCCGGCCATTGCGGTCGAACCGGGGAGGTCGAGCACAGATGTGCAGGCGGGGGGTAACAGGCGAAGGGTGACAAAAATGGCGTGTGCGGAAATGCCGGGGCGCATTTATGGCCATGCGTGTGACATAATTCGCGCCTTGTTGCACGTATAATGCCGCCCGCCTGCCAGACAGGCTGGGGGCGCAGGCGGAACGAACATGACAAATATTGCACCGATACAGGAAATCATCGCCGAAATCCGCGACGGGAACATGGTGGTGCTGGTTGACGAAGAAGATCGCGAGAACGAAGGCGATCTGCTGTTTGCCGCCGAATTTGTGACGCCGGAAAAAATCAACTTCATGGCCAGATTCGGGCGCGGCCTGATCTGTTTGACTGTCACCGAAGCGCATTGCAGGCAGCTTAACCTGCCGCTGATGGTGCGCGACAACGGCTCTTCGCTGGGCACCAATTTCACCGTTTCCATCGAGGCCGCGAAAGGCGTGACTACCGGCATTTCTGCCGCCGACCGCGCGCACACCATACGGGTGGCGGCGGGCAGGAACGCCAAGCCTGCCGACATCGTGCAGCCGGGGCACATCTTTCCGCTCATGGCGCAAAACGGCGGCGTGCTGGTGCGCGCCGGGCACACCGAAGCGGGTTGCGACCTGGCGCAACTGGCCGGGCTGACGCCCGCTGCGGTGATTTGCGAAATCCTCAAGGACGATGGCGAGATGGCGCGCCTGCCCGACCTGGTGGAATTTGCCAGACTGCACGGATTGAAGATTGGCGCCATCGCCGACCTTATCCAGCACCGCAGCCAGAACGAAAAGCTGATCGAGCGGGTGGCGCGCCGCCCCGTGGAAACCGCTTACGGCACGCTCGATCTGGCCGTATATACCGACAAGACCACGCTGCGTTCCCATCTCGCCCTGATCAAGGGCGAGGTCCAGCCGCAGACCGAGACGCTGGTGCGCGTGCACGAGCCGCTGTCGGTGATGGACTTCCTCGAGCGGTCGAGCTTCAAGAGTTCGACCAGCGTGCATGACGCGCTGGGCAGGATTTGCCAGTCGCCCAGCGGGGTGCTGGTGCTGCTGCACCGCAATGAGACATCGGCCGATCTGCTGACGCGCGCGGTTGCGACGCCCGAGATACACCATGTCGCGCAGTGGGACCAGCGCAGCTACGGCATCGGCGCACAAATACTGCGCGACCTGAATGTCGGCAAGATGCGTTTGCTCGCCAGCCCGCGCAAGCTGCCGAGCATGGTGGGCTTCGGCCTTGAGGTGGTGGGCTACGCGCACCACGAATAAACCCAAAAAACTTAATTGGCCACAGAGAACACAGAGATCACAGAGGAAAACCAATTAGTTGCCCTCTGTGTTCTCTGTGGCTTGAATTGCGGTTTTAAGGATAAACGGATAATTGGAAAATGAAAGAAATTGAAAAAAACCTGAATGGCGCGGGGATGCGCATCGGCATCGTGCAGAGCCGCTTTAACGAAGTGATTTGCGAGGGGCTGCTGGCGGCATGTCGCGCGCAACTGATCCAGCAAGGGGTGCGCGATGCGGACATCACGCTGGCAAGCGTGCCGGGCGCGCTGGAGATACCGTTGTTGCTGCAAGGCATGGCGTTAAGCGGGAAATTTGACGCGCTCATCGCGTTGGGCGCGGTGGTGCGCGGCGATACCTACCACTTTGAAATCGTGGCCAACGAATCGGCGCGCGGCGTGAGCGAGGTGCAGTTGCACAGCGGGATACCCATCGCCAACGCCATTCTCACCACCGATAACGACGGGCAGGCGGAAGAGCGCATGAATACCAAAGGCGCGGAGGCCGCCCTGGTAGCCATCGAAATGGTGAATCTGCTGAAAGCGCTGGCGTGAGCGGACGGGCCGCAGAAGACAAAGCCCCTGCCAGAAGCCCGCGCCACCGCTCGCGCGAACTGGCGCTGCAAGGTATCTACCAATGGCGGCTGGTCGGCGGCGACAGCGCGCAGATCGAAAAACAGATTTGCGGCGAAAAAGGGCTGGGCCGCTACGACAGCGCGCTGTTCAAGGAGCTGCTGGGCGGCGCTCTGGCGCAGCACGCTGAACTCGAGGCGGTCGTCGCGCCGCAGCTCGATCGCGACATGGCGGAACTCAACCCGATAGAGTTTTCCATCTTGTTGCTGGGCGCATACGAGCTGGTGCGGCACCCTGAAATTTCCTACCGCATCATCATCAACGAAGCCGTGGAGCTGGCCAAGACCTTCGGTGGCACCGACGGTCACAAATACGTCAATGGCGTGCTGGATAAGTTGGCTGCGCAGATGCGTTCATCCGAGGTGACCTCAAGAAGGCTATAAACCGGATAATTTGCCGGGTGGCGGCAAGCCGGTTCCTTCCGCGTGATAAACTCCTCCCCGAAGCTGGCCAGACAGTCGCTGCACCCGCGAGGGTGGAGAGGAAAGTCCGGGCTCCAGAGAGCAGGATGCCGGTTAATGGCCGGACGCCGCGAGGCGATGGAAAGTGCCGCAGAAAATATACCGCCCAAGTTCCTTCGGGAAACGGTAAGGTTGAAATGGCGAGGTAAGAGCTCACCGCGCCGGTGGCAACATCGGTGGCAGGGTAAACCCCATCCGGAGCAAGACCAAATAAGCAGGCTATGACGTGGCTCGCGCCGCCTGCGGGTAGGTCGCTTGAGCGTCAGGCAACGAAACGCCTAGAGGAATGACTGTCCACGACAGAACCCGGCTTATCGGCCAGCTTCAGCGGATGCGGGTACGCAGGACCCCTCTACCTGTTGCCCGATAACAAACCTTCCCTTGTCGCACTTATTTCGTCGCCGCCAGGCGGTTGTTTCAAAATCCACCGATAGCCCGTTCGTGACAAACAACTTTAGATTGTTTGTGCAATTCATTATTTATCAAAGAAAATTTATTTGGTATTAGCATTTTATGCTAACTACTTGTCGCGTAAAGAAAAAACCTGATTTATCGCTTGACCAAGCTAGATTTTTTAAATATAGTGGGCGTAAGTGGCGAAAAGTGGGTTTTAGTGGGAAGGTAAGCGCGAGGCTAAACTATGTTTCAGGGGGCGGCGCAACTCAATCTGGATAACAAAGGCAGGCTCGCGATCCCCTCGCGGCATCGCGATATGCTGCTCGCGCATTGTGCGGGTCAGTTGGTGCTAACCGCCGATGCGGATGGCTGCCTGCTGCTTTACCCGCAGCCGGAATGGCAGCCAATCCGTGAAAAATTGATGCAGCTTTCCGCTTTCAACCCGCGTATTCGCGCCTTGCAGCGCTTTCTGGTCGGCTATGCGGAAGATGTGGTGATGGACGCTGCGGGCCGCGCGCTGATTTCTCCTACCTTGCGTAGCTACGCGGCACTCGACAAGCGTGTGATGCTGGTCGGCCAAGGTAACAAGTTCGAAATATGGGACGAGGCTCGCTGGCAGGCGCAACACGAAAAAATGTCGGCATTCACCGCTGGGGATTTGCCCGCCGAACTGGAGGGTTTCACCTTGTGAGCGCGTGCTTGCCGCACGCCACGGTATTGCTGCATGAAGCGGTAGAGGCGTTGCGGGTGCAGGCGGGCGGCGTCTATGTGGATGGCACTTTCGGGCGCGGTGGGCATAGCCGGTTGATTCTGGAACAGCTTGGCGCAGGCGGCAGGCTGATCGCGCTGGACAAGGATCCGGCAGCGGTGGCGGCAGGCCGTGCAATCACCGACCCGCGTTTCGTCATGGTGCATAGCGGGTTTGCGCGTTTGGCCGAGGTGTTGCGCGGCTTGCGCGCGGAACAAGCGGATGGCGTGCTGCTCGATCTGGGCATGTCGTCGCCGCAACTGGACGACGCGGGTCGCGGCTTCAGTTTCCGTTTCGATGCGCCGCTGGATATGCGCATGGATACGAGTTGCGGCCAGACTGCGGCGGAATGGCTGGCGACCGCAGACGAAAAACTGCTCGGGGAGGTGATACGCGATTATGGCGAAGAACGGTTTGCTAAACAGATTGCAAGAGCGCTTGTTGCTGCGCGCCAGAAACAACCCCTCGCCACTACGCGCCAGCTCGTCGAAATTGTCGCCCAGGCGGTACGCACGCGCGAACCCGGGAAAAATCCGGCGACGCGCACCTTTCAAGCTATACGGATTTATCTCAATCAGGAACTCGAAGAACTCGATTGCGCGTTGCCGCAATGCGTGGATTGCCTGAAGCCGGGAGGGCGCTTGGTGGTAATCAGCTTTCACTCGCTGGAGGACCGTATGGTGAAGCATTTCATGCGCGACATGGCGCAAGGTGACAAGCTGCCGCGCGGACTGCCGGTGCGCGCGGCGGATATGGCTGCGGGCAAGCTGCGCCTGATCGGCAAGGCGGCGCGCGCCACCGAGCGGGAAGTGGCGCAGAACCCGCGCGCGCGCAGCGCGGTGA
>VIKH01000003.1:62378-72246 GCA_008080515.1 Gallionellaceae bacterium
CGGGAAACGCGCATGACTAGGGTGAACCTGCTGCTCCTGTTTGTGGTGGTCGCCTGCGCGCTGGGCGTGGTGACTTCGCAGCACAAGGCGCGCAAGCTTTTTGTGGAACTGCAAAGAGAAAAAGAGCGGGCGCAGCAGATGGAAGTGGAGTGGGGGCAGTTGCAGCTTGAGCAAAGCACTTGGGCGATGGGCGCGCGCGTGGAAAAAATAGCCGCCGCCAGGCTACAGATGCAATTGCCAAAAACCGATCAAATTCGGTTTGTCCGAGACAACCAAACGAGAGGGGCTGCCGCACAGCCATGAATTACGCCAGCAGCAAACAGACGCCGGGCCTTGTGGCATTACCGCCAGGGCGGGCGCTCCTGCTGTTTCTGTTCCTGCTGGCTGGCCTGGGTGCGCTGCTGGCGCGCGCAGCATACTTGCAGGGCATCCACAACGATTTTTTGCAGCAGAAGGGTGACGCCCGCTACGGCCGCATCGTTGATATCAACGCGCACCGCGGCATGATTACCGACCGCCACGGCGAGCCGCTCGCCATCAGCACTCCAGTGGAATCCATCTGGGTCAGCCCGCAGGACGTGGAAGCGACCCCGCAGCAGGTAAAACAACTGGCTCAAGCGTTGGGGCTAAATATCGAGGAAGTCAAAAACCGCCTGTCGGACATCTCGCACGATTTTGTTTATCTCAAACGCCAATTGCCTCCCGAGCAGGCAGAAAAAATTATCGGATTGAGAGTGCCCGGCGTGTCGTCGCGGCGCGAGTATCGCCGCTACTACCCCGATGCGGACGTGACGGCGCATCTGCTGGGTTTTACCGATGTGGACGACAACGGGCAGGAGGGGTTGGAGCTGGCTTTGCAGGAACAATTGGGCGGCAAGGCGGGTAGCCAGCGCGTGATCAAGGACCGGCGCGGGCACATTGTCGAGGACGTGGCAAGTATCCGCGCGCCCAAGCCGGGCAGCGATCTGGCGTTGAGCCTGGACAGCAAAATGCAATATCTGGCTTACCGCGAAATCAGGCAAGCGGTCGAGCAGCGTCACGCCAAGGCAGGCTCCATCGTGGTGCTGGATGCGAAGAGCGGCGAAGTGCTGGCGCTGGCCAACTGGCCGAGCTACAACCCGAACAATCGCGTCAAACCCGACCCCGCAGCGATGCGCAACCGCGCCGTGACCGATCTGTTTGAGCCGGGTTCCACGATGAAGCCATTTGCCGTGGCAACGGCGCTGGAGGAGGGGAAGGCGACGGCGGAAACGATCATTCATACCGATGGCGGCGTGTATACCGTGGGTGGCCGAAAAATCCACGATACCCATCCTGAAACCGTGCTGACCGTGGCGCAAGTAGTGCAAAAATCCAGCAATGTGGGTGCGGCCAAGATCGCGCTTTCCCTGCCGCCGGAAACTTTCTGGCGCAGCTTGAGCGAAACCGGCTTCGGCAAACAGACCGGCAGCGCGTTCCCCGGCGAGGCGGCGGGCAAGCTGCGCGATTACCGGAAATGGCGGCCCATCGAGCAGGCCACCATCTCGTACGGCAACGGCATCTCGGTCAATCTGCTGCAACTGGCGCGCGCTTATACCGTATTCGCCAACGATGGCGAGCTGAAGCCGGTTACCCTGCTCAGGCAGAGTGTGCCGCCCGTCGGCAGGAGCGTGTATTCCCAGGCCACGGCGCTGGCCGTGCGCGATATGCTGGAACTGGTGGTCAAGCCTGGCGGTACCGCGCCGCTGGCGCAGATACCCGGCTACCGCGTGGCCGGCAAAACCGGCACCGCGCACAAGCTCGAGCACGGCCGTTACGTCAACCGTTATATCGCTTCGTTTGTCGGGTTGGCGCCCGCATCCAGCCCGCGCCTGATCGTGGCGGTGATGGTGGACGAGCCGAGCGGGGAACAATACTACGGCGGCCAGGTTGCCGCGCCGGTGTTCAGCAATGTGATGGGCGCCGCGCTGCATCTGCTCAATGTCCCCAACGATGCGCCGCTCGGCAATGTGATGATGCCGCCCGCCGATGTCATCAAGGAGGAGGCGTGATAGCGGGGGGCAGGGATCATGGATCAGAAATCCGGGAGATTTCCGCCGCTGCCCGCCATCCTTCAGGCGGCGGGGCGGATTTCCAGCCGCAACAAGCCGTTATTCACCGGCTGGCTTCGCAGGGTGTGATCATCACGCGACTGGTGACGGACAGCCGCGACGTGCGGGCGGGCGATACGTTTATCGCTTACCCCGGCAACCGGGTTGACGGGCGCCAGTTTATCGCGCAGGCCATCGCCAGCGGCGCCAACGCGGTGATTTGGGAGGCGCGCGACTTTATCTGGAATCCGGCCTGGCAAATTCCCAATCTGGCGGTCGCCGACCTGCGCCACCATGCAGGAGAAATAGCCGACCAGGTCTATGGCGGCCCCTCGAAAAAGCTGTGGATGGTGGGCGTCACCGGAACCAACGGTAAAACATCGTGCAGCCACTGGGTCGCGCAGGCATTCGGTGCATTGAACAAAAAAACCGCGCTGTTCGGCACTCTGGGCAACGGTTTCCCGGGCGACCTGCAGGCCACGTTGAACACCACTCCAGACGCCATCCGCCTGCACGGACTGCTGGCAGACTATCTGGCGCAGGGGGCGCAAGCGGCGGCGATGGAAGTGTCGTCCCACGCGCTGGATCAGGGCCGGGTGAACGGCGTCCACTACGATGTGGCGCTGCTCACCAATCTGAGCCGCGACCATCTCGACTATCACGGCAACATGAGCAGCTACGCGGCGGCCAAGCGCCGCCTGTTCGGCTGGCAGCAGCTCGGCTACGCCGTGCTCAACCTGGAGCGCTGGCAACGGCGGAACGCCTCGGTCTGCGCATGGTACACGGTGCCGGCTTGCGCATGGGAGGGCAGCAGGGGTTCGACCTGCAAGTGCGATCAAGCTGGGGCGGCGGAACCTTGCACAGCGGGCTGGTCGGGCGTTTCAACGCCAGCAACCTGCTCGGGGTGCTGGCGGTGCTGCTGGTGAGCGGGATAGCGCTCACCGATGCGCTGCGCGAGCTGGGGCAGGTGCAAGCGGTGCGCGGTCGCATGCAGGCGCTGGGCGGTAGCGACCGCCCGGCAGTGGTGGTGGATTACGCGCATACGCCGGATGCGCTGGAAAAGGTGTTGCTGTCCCTGCGCGAAGTGGCGCAAGCACGGGGCGGCAAACTGGTTTGCGTGTTCGGCTGCGGCGGCGACCGCGACCGCGGCAAGCGCCCGATGATGGGCGTCATCGCGGACAAGCTGGCGGACACCTGCATTGTTACCAGCGACAACCCGCGCAGCGAATCCCCTGCCGACATCATTGCCGCCATCGCGGCGGGTATGAGCGGCGCGCACCAAAGCGTCGAAAACCGCGCCCGGGCGATCGGGCTCGCGATAAGCGGCGCGCGCGCGGCAGACACCGTGCTGGTGGCGGGCAAGGGGCACGAGGAATATCAGGAAATAAACGGTGTGAAATATCCCTTCAGTGACATCGAGGTGGCGCGGAGCGCGTTGCAGGCTTGGCCCCAGCAGCAGGCGCAAAGCGCGCACGATGCCGGGAATACAAGGGGGGCAAAGGCGTGATGCTGCTATCGCAAGCCGCGCAGGTACTGGGCGGCAGGCAGGTGGGAACGGATGTGAAATTCGCCGCCGTATCCAGCGACAGCCGCACCGTTGCGGCGGGCGACCTGTTTGTGGCGCTACGCGGCGAAAATTTCGACGGTGCGGAATTTGTGGCCGGAGCCGCACAAGCCGGAGCGGTGGCGGCGCTGGTGCATACCGGCGCATCCATCGCGGCAACGCCGCCGTGCCCGCTGTTGCTGGTGGAGGACACGCGCCTCGCGCTGGGGCGGCTGGCGGCATACTGGCGCGCGCAGTTTGCCGTTCCCGTGGTGGCGGTGACCGGCAGCAACGGCAAAACCACGGTGAAGGAAATGCTGGCCTCCATTTTACGCGAGGCGGCGGAAGGAGTTGATGCCGTGCTGGCGACTACGGGCAACCTCAACAATGACATCGGCATGCCGCTTACTTTGCTGAAACTGCGGGGCAACCATCGCTATGCGGTGATCGAAATGGGCATGAACCATCCCGGCGAAATCGCCTACTTGAGCCGCCTGGCGCGCCCCGATGTTGCCGTCATCAACAATGCCGCCAGCGCGCATCTGGCCGGGCTTGGCTCGGTGGAAGCGGTGGCGCGGGCCAAGGGGGAAATCCTGGAAGGCTTGCCCGATCACGGCATCGCGGTAATCAACGCCGATGACTTTTATGCGCCACTATGGCGCGAGCAGGCCGGGGGGCGCACGACCATCGGGTTTGGCCTGAAGCAGGATGCGGCGGTGCGCGCGCAATGGCGCCCTCACGGAAGCGGGGCAGAAGTTGAAGTAAACACGCCGCAGGGAAACTTCACCGTGCTGTTGCAGGTGCCGGGCGCGCACAACGCGCGCAACGCGCTGGCGGCAGTTGCTGCGGCGTTGGCCTTGCGCGTTGGTTTGCCCGCGATCGCGGCGGGGCTGGAAAAATTTGCGGGCGTAGCCGGGCGGTTGCAACGCAAAGCGGCGCTGCGTGGCGCGACGCTGATAGACGACAGCTACAACGCCAATCCCGCCTCGGTGCATGCCGCGCTGGAAGTGCTGGCACAGGCTGAAGGCAGGAAAATTCTGGTGCTGGGCGATATGGGCGAACTGGGGTCCTCCGCGCTGCGGTTGCACCAGGAGATCGGCGCGGAAGCGCGCAGGCTGGGCGTGGACAGCCTGTGGGCGCTGGGAGAATTGACGCTGCGCGCGGCGCGCGAATTTGGCGCGGGCGCCCGCCATTTTGAGCGCATCGAGGATTTGCTGGCCGCGCTGGACCATGATCTGGGCACGGGCGACACGGTGCTGGTGAAGGGTTCGCGCTTCATGCGCATGGAACGGGTGGTCGCCCACTGTGTGGGCGAGGAGAAGAGAGAGGGAGGAAGGGGGAAGAGTGGGGCAGCGGGCGGTTATTACCCTTCTCCCTTACCCCTTCCACCTTCTCAAGACTGCAAGGAGCAAAAATGCTGTTAGCTCTCGCCCAATGGCTGGCGCAGGACATCAGGGCGTTCAACGTGTTCGGCTATATCACGTTGCGCGCCGTGCTGGCGGCAATGACCGCGCTGCTCATTTCATTCGTGGTGGGGCCGGCGATGATCCGCAAGCTGGCCGCCTACAAAATCGGCCAGTCGGTGCGCGAGGATGGCCCGCAAACCCATCTGGTGAAGGCCGGGACGCCGACCATGGGCGGCGCGCTGATCCTGGTTTCTGTCGCCATCACCACGCTGCTGTGGAGCGATCTGCGCAACCCCTACGTGTGGCTGGTGCTGCTTACCACCCTGGGCTTCGGCGCCATCGGCTGGGTGGATGATTACAAGAAAGTGGTGCACCGCAACCCCAAGGGGCTGTCGGCAAAAGCCAAGATGTTCTGGCAATCCCTGATCGCGCTGGCCGCCGCGCTATATCTGTGGTGGCACGCCAGTTTGCCGGTGCATACCGAACTCATCGTTCCGTTCCTGAAATATCTGGTGTTTCCGCTGGGCGCTGCCGCGTTCATTGTGCTGGTTTATCTGGTCATCGTCGGCAGCAGCAACGCGGTGAACCTGACCGACGGCCTGGATGGCTTGGCCATTATGCCCACGGTGATGGTGAGCGGCGCGCTGGCGATTTTCGCCTACGTCGCGGGCCATGCGGTGTTCGCCAAATATCTCGGTATCCCGCATGTTCCTGGCGCGAGCGAACTGGCGGTCTTTTGCGGCGCCATCTCGGGGGCGGGGCTGGCTTTCCTGTGGTTCAACGCCTACCCGGCGGAAGTGTTCATGGGCGATGTCGGCGCGCTGGCGCTCGGCGCGGCGCTGGGAACCGTGGCCGTGATCGTGCGCCAGGAACTGGTGCTGTTCATCATGGGTGGCGTGTTCGTGGTCGAGGCAGTGTCGGTGATGATCCAGGTGGCCTCGTTCAAGCTCACCGGCAAGCGCGTGTTCAGGATGGCGCCGCTGCATCATCACTATGAATTGGGCTGGAAGGAAACCCAAGTGGTGGTGAGGTTCTGGATCATCACCATGCTGCTGGTGCTGTTGGGGCTGGCGACGTTGAAGTTGAGATAGAGAGCTTGTAGTTCGTAGCGGGTAGCTTGTAGCTTTTAATGCCGTGCGCGAAGCGCGCACCTTAATTGCTACCAGCCACAAGCTACGAGCTACCGGCAAACACGGGAAACGGGATGGAGTTACGCGACAAATCAGTGCTGGTGCTGGGCCTCGGCGAGACCGGGCTGTCGCTCGCGCGCTGGCTGGTGGCGCAGGGCGCGAGCGTGCTGGTCGCCGATAGCCGCGAGCAACCGCCGGCGCTCGCGGCGTTGCAGGCGCGGCTGCCTCAAGTCGGGGTGCGCTGCGGCGCATTTCGCGCCGAGTTGCTGGCGGGCATAGACCTGATTGCCATCAGCCCCGGCGTGCCGCTTTCCGAGCCGCTGGTAGAGCAGGCGGTTGCTCGCGGCATCCCGGTGGCCGGCGACATCGAACTCTTTGCTCAACAACTAACGACTAGCGACTGCCGGCCAACGACTAAAGTCATCGCCATCACCGGTGCCAACGGCAAGACCACGGTGACCAGCATGGTCGGCGCGATGTGCCGCAGGGCGGGATTGGATGCGGCGGTGGCCGGCAACATTTCGCCTGCCGTGCTGGATGCGCTGCTGGAGCGCGGGGGGCGGCAACCGGATGCATGGGTGCTGGAACTTTCCAGTTTCCAACTGGAAAGCACGGCGACGCTGAACGCCGCTGCGGCGACGGTGCTGAATGTCAGCGAAGACCATCTGGATCGCTACCCCGGCATGGCCGAATACGCCGCCGCCAAGGCGCGCATTTTTCGCGGGGGCGGCGTGCAGGTACTCAACCGCGACGATACGCGCAGCTTGAGCATGGCGCTGCCCGGGCGCGCGCAAACCACGTTTGGCCTGAATGCGCCGCCCGCAGAAAACGATTGGGGTATCACGCGCGATAGCGGCAACATCTGGCTGATGCAGGGTAACCGCCGTCTGCTCAACGCGAAGGAATTGCGGGTGACCGGCCTGCACAACGTGGCGAACGCGCTTGCCGCGCTGGCGCTATGTCGTGCCATTGAGTTGCCGCTGTCACCGCTGCTGGGCGCACTGCGCGATTTCGAGGGGTTGCCGCACCGCGTGGAACAGGTGGCGGAAATAGGCGGAGTGGTTTACTACGACGATTCCAAAGGCACCAACGTGGGGGCGACCGTGGCCGCGCTGGAAGGGCTGGGGCGGCAAGCCGTGCTGATTGCGGGCGGGGAGGGTAAAGGCCAGGACTTTTCGCCGCTCCATCCCGCCGTGGCCCGGCACGCGCGCGCCGTCGTGCTGATCGGGCGCGATGCGGACAGGATCGCGAACGCGCTGAAAGACTGCGGCCCCGTCGTGGAGTATGCGCGGGATATGGCGGATGCCGTGCGGCGCAGCGCCGCACTGGCGCGCCCGGGTGATGCGGTGCTGCTGTCGCCCGCTTGCGCCAGCTTTGACATGTTTCGCAATTACGCGCACCGCGCCGAGGTATTCGTCGCGGCGGTGCGTGCGTTGCAGGAGGAGGCAACATGCACGCCGCGATCCTGAACGCCCCGCGCCGGACGTTGGCGGAATATGACGAGATGCTAGTGTGGGCCGTGCTCTCGTTGCTGGCGATCGGGCTGGTGATGGTGTATTCCGCTTCCATCGCCACCGCCGAGGGCAGCAAGTTCACCGGCTTCCGGCCCGGATATTATCTGGTGCGACACGGTATCTATATCCTGGTCGGAATCGTGATGGGCATCGCGGCGTTCCAGGTGAAGGTGGAAACCTGGCAGAGGCTGGCGCCGTACCTGTTTCTGCTGGGGGTGGCATTGCTGGTGCTGGTGCTGGTTCCCGGCGTGGGTCGCGCGGTGAACGGCAGCCGCCGCTGGCTGTCGCTGTTCGTTGTCAACCTGCAACCGTCCGAGCTGATGAAGCTGTTCGCCGTGCTATATGCGGCCGATTACACGGTGCGCAAAGGGGTAGTCAAAAACAATTTCCGCAAAGCGTTTCTGCCGATGTTCGCGGTGATGGCGCTGGTGGGCGGGCTGCTGTTGCTGGAACCGGATATGGGCGCGCTGGTGGTGATCTGCGCCATCGCGCTGTGCATTCTTTGGTTGGGCGGCTTCAATATCAAAGTGTTTGGCGCGCTGGTGCTGGCCCTGCCGGTGGCGTTTGCCGCGCTGGTCGTGATCTCGCCCTACCGCCTCCAGCGCGTAACCGGTTTCCTGGATCCGTGGTCTGACCCGTTCGGCAAGGGTTACCAGTTGAGTCACGCGCTGATCGCGTTCGGTCGCGGCGAGTGGTTCGGTGTCGGGCTCGGCGCAAGCGTAGAGAAGCTGTTTTACTTGCCGGAAGCGCACACCGATTTTCTGCTCGCGGTCATCGCCGAGGAGACGGGCTTCGCGGGCGTAAGCGCCGTGATTGTCCTGTTCGCCGTGCTGCTGGTGCGCGCATTTGCCATCGGTCGCCAGGCGGCCTTTCTGGACCGGATGTTTGCATCGCTGGCCGCGCAGGGTATCGCGGTGTGGTTGGGGGTGCAGGCCATGGTCAACATCGGCGTGAATATGGGAGTGCTCCCGACCAAGGGCTTGACGCTGCCATTTCTCAGCTTTGGCGGCAGCGGTGTGGTAGCAAACTGCATTGCGGTGGCGATACTGCTGCGCATTGATTACGAGAGCCGCCGCATGATGCGGGGGCAGCAGATATGACGCGCAGAATACTCATCATGGCAGGCGGCACTGGGGGGCACATTTTTGGTTTCGGCATAACGCGCACAAAGCGCGCATTAGCCTCCACCGAAAATGTACCTAGCATGGGAGCGTCCCATGTCTAAGTCAATTTTAATCATGGCAGGCGGCACTGGGGGGCACATTTTTCCCGCGCTGGCGGTGGCCGATGTGCTGCGCGGGCGGGATTGGCATGTCATCTGGATGGGTGCGCCAGGCAGCATGGAAGCCGAGCTGGTGCCCAGGCACGGCTACGAGATGGCGTGGGTGCGATTTTCCGGGCTGCGCGGCAAGGGGCTGCTGCGCAAGTTGCTGCTGCCGCTGAACTTGCTGGTGGCGCTGGGGCAAAGCGCGGTCGCACTGTTGCGCCACCGCCCCGACGTGGTGCTGGGCATGGGCGGTTACATCACTTTCCCCGGAGGAGTCGTGGCCGCGCTATTGCGCCGACCGCTGCTGATCCACGAGCAGAACTCCATCGCCGGGTTGAGCAACAAGGTGCTGGCGCGGCTGGCTGCGCGGGTGTTGAGCGGTTTTCCGGGCGTGTTGCCCGGGGCCGAATGGTGCGGCAATCCGGTGCGCGAAAACATCGCGGCGCTGGCTGCGCCGCAGGCGCGCTATGCCGGTCGCAGCGGCGCGCTGAACGTGCTGGTGCTGGGCGGCAGCCTGGGCGCCAAAGCGATCAACGAATGCGTGCCCCGGGCGTTGGCTTCGCTGCGCGAGGGCCTGTTCAATGTGGTTCACCAGAGCGGCAAGCAGCACTTCGATGCGGTGCGGGACGCTTATGAGCAGGCGAGCGTGAGCGCGGAAATCAAACCGTTTCTCGAAGATATGGCGCATTACTACGGCTGGGCCGACGTGGTGATCTGCCGCGCCGGGGCGCTCACCATCGCCGAGCTGGCCGCTGCGGGTGCGGCCAGCATCCTGGTGCCGTTCCCCTTTGCGGTGGATGACCACCAGAGCGGCAACGCCCGCTTCTTGAGCGAACGCGGCGCGGCGATTTTATTGCCGCAGAACGAAATGGCCCCGCAAAAACTGGCCGAGCTGTTGCGGGGCATGAGCAGGGAGCGTGCGCTGGAGATGGCGCAGGC
>VIKH01000130.1 GCA_008080515.1 Gallionellaceae bacterium
TGTCGGGGCGAATGTGCGCCCGCAGTTTTTAGCATCAGCCTGACTATTCTGACCAATTGCTGAAGCGGCAACCATTAAGTCTTACTCAATAGTTCGCACCGAGGGCGCGCGCCAAGTTTCCCGTGGAGTGTTTCTCTACAACCTGCCCGCCATCCTTGCCGTGGGCTACCGTGTGCGCAGCCACCGGGGCACCCAATTCCGCCAATGGGCGACAGCGCGCTTGTCCGAATACCTGGTCAAAGGCTTCGCCATGGACGACGAGCGGCTGAAAAATCCGCCCGGCAAAGGACAAAAAGACTACTTCGACGAACTGCTGGAACGCATCCGCGACATCCGCTCGTCGGAACGGCGCTTCTACCAGAAGGTGCTGGATATTTACGCCACCAGCGCGGACTACACGCCGGATGCCGCTGCCTTGCAGCAATTCTTCGCCACCGTGCAAAACAAAATGCACTGGGCCACCGCCGAAGCCAACCGCGCCATAGCACTGCTGCAAGAGCGCCGCAGCGCGCTGATTTCCACCGCTGTCACCGGCAAGATTGATGTGCGCGGCAATGCGGCTTGTTAAATGTGCCGATTCGGACTAACATTAGTCCATCATTTCAAAATGAGGTGCATCATGCAAACCGTCAACATCCATGAGGCCAAGACCCAGTTCTCGCGTTTTGTCGATCAAGCCGAGGCGGGCGAAGAGATTGTGATCGCCCGCGCGGGCAAGCCGGTGGCGCGTCTGGTGGGATTGGCATCACCCGCCAGCCAGCCGCGCAAGCTGGGGTTGGGCAAGAAGCAGTTCTCTTTCCCGGAGAACTTCGACAGCCAGAATGCCGCCGAGATTGCGGGCATGTTCGAGCAAGGCAAGTAGATGACCGGGCACGTGTATCTGCTGGATACCAATGTGCTGCTCGCGGCGCTGTTCGCCCCGGAACGGTTGCCGCAGGAGGTGGTCGCCGGTTTATCCGATCCGGCCAATACGGTGTATTTCAGCTCGGCCAGCATCTGGGAGGTGGCGATCAAGCGTTCGCTGAACCGGGCGGATTTCGATTTTTCTCCGCAGGACATTCATCGCCTTGCCCTGGATACAGGCTTTACCGAGCTAATGGTCAAGGGCGAGGATTGTTATTCGGTTGCGAGCTTGCCCTGGCATCACCGCGACCCGTTCGACCGTTTGCTGGTTGCGCAGGCGCAGTCCTTGCCGGCCTATCTGCTCACGACAGACGCGGTGCTGGGCCAATATTCCGAGCTGGTCGTGCAACTGGCGTTGAAGCCGTGAGCGCTCTGCACAAAGAAATCGAATTCGAGAACGACATCTGCACCCACCTTGCGGCGCACGATTGGCTGCATGCCGAGCACCCGCAAGGGGTAGGCCGTGGTTGTAAAGACGCCGAAGCGTCAACAACCACGCATAGCGATCACGCCACTTATGACCGCACCCGTGCCTTGTTCCCCGCAGATGTGCTGGCTTGGGTGCAGGCCACACAGCCGCAGGCGTGGGATACGCTGACCAAGAACCACGGCGCGGCGGCGGAAGCAACCTTGCTCGACCTGTCGCAGATTTTCGATTACGGCAACACCGCCATCGAGAAACGCGCGATCTTTTTCCGCCGTTTGTTGCCGCTGCTGGAATTTGGCCGCGAGCGCGAAGGAGTGGACTTGTCCAGGGTGGTGCTGACCCATCACAAGCTGAAGAACCAGGGCAAACTTGNGAGCCACTCCAACCGCTGACCGAACCCGGCAGTGGGGAAGTGCGGGAGAAGGAAAAGGCGCGTCTCGCCGAGATTATCGAGAAAGTGAACGCGCTGTTCGAAGGCGAGCTTTCCGACGACGACAAGCTGGTGTACGTGAACCATGCGCTGAAGGGCAAGCTGTTGGAATCCGACATTCTGGTGCAGCAGGCCAGCAACAATACCAAGGAGCAGTTTTCCAATTCGCCGGATTTCGCCAACGAGCTGATGAACGCGATCATGGATGCGCTTTCCGCGCACACCACGATGAGCAAGCAGGCGCTGGATTCAGAAAAAGTGTGTGGCGGTTTGAAGGATATATTGCTCGGCCCGGCGCGGCTCTATGAAGCATTGCGCGAACAGGCGAGGCCTTGAAAAATTTCCGATTGCCCCCATGAACACCGCCAAATCAAACTACATTCTTCCACTCGATATTCGCAAAGGGTGCGTTGAGCTTTCGCACGGCGCGGGCGGTCGGGCGATGGCGCAATTGATCGGGGAGTTGTTCGGTACGGCCTTCGCCAACGAGTATCTCGCGCAGGGCAACGATGGTGCCGTGCTGCCTGCACCGCAAGGCGGGCGCATGGTCATGACCACCGATGCCCACGTGGTTTCCCCGCTTTTTTTCCCCGGCGGCGAC
Organism: Gallionellaceae bacterium; assembly: GCA_008080515.1. Lineage (GTDB taxonomy): Bacteria > Pseudomonadota > Gammaproteobacteria > Burkholderiales > Gallionellaceae > VIKH01. The sequence goes on from VIKH01000130.1 coordinate 2,362, forward strand.
ATCGGCTGCCTTGCAGTGCATGGCACGATCAACGATCTGGCCGTGATGGGAGCGCGCCCGTTGTGGCTGGCGGCCAGTTTTATATTGGAAGAAGGCCTGCCGCTGGCGGATTTGCGCCGCATCGTGGATTCCATGGCAGATGCCGCGCGGGCGGCAGGAGTCCGCATCGTGACCGGGGACACCAAGGTGGTGGAGCGCGGCAAGGGCGATGGCGTGTTCATCACCGCCACCGGGGTGGGGGTCGTGGCCGATGGCCTGGAGTTGGGCGGCAACCGCGCGAGGCCGGGGGACGCCATCCTGCTTTCCGGCACCATCGGCGATCATGGCATGGCGGTATTGAGCAAGCGCGAGAATCTGGCTTTCGATGCGCCTATCGAGTCGGATACCGCCGCGTTGCATGGCCTGGTGGCGAATATGCTGGCGAGCGGCGCGGATATTCACGCGATGCGCGATCCGACGCGCGGCGGCCTGGCGACCACGCTGAACGAGGTGGCCGGGCAGTCTGGCGTCGGCATGGTTCTCGATGAGGCCAGCATCCCGTTGCGCCCGGCAGTGGAAGCGGCGTGCGAATTTCTGGGTTTCGACCCGCTGTATGTCGCCAACGAAGGCAAACTGGTCGCCATTTGCGCGGAGCGGGATGCCGTGCGCCTGCTGGCTGCCATGCGCGCCCACCCGCTCGGCCACGAATCGGCCATCATCGGCACGGTGCAGAGCGACCCGCACCGCTTCGTGCAAATGAAAACCCGCTTCGGCGGTTGCCGTATCGTGGATTGGCTCACCGGCGAACAATTGCCGCGCATTTGTTGACCGAGCGCCACCGGTTCTTCCGAGCACCCCGCCACAACAAAATTGAGCGCAAGAGGAATCTTCATTACCATACCAAGATCGCTCTTATTTCAAGGACACGATATGTGCAATGCAACGGGTAAAGTTTTACCCCGGCTCTTTATGGTTGCCGCCCTTTTGCTGTTTGGCGCAAGCGCTTGGGCCGGTTCGCGCGAAGCGGAAGCGGCTTATGAAAAAGGCGACTATGTCACCGCGCTGAAGGAAACGACATCCCTTGCCGCTCAAGGAGATGCTTATGCTCAATACAATCTTGGCGTGATGGTTGCCAATGGTCAGGGAACGGTGCGGGATTACAAACTGGCGGCAAGCTGGTTCAGGATGGCGGCGGAACAGGGGCACGAATACGCGCAATTCGTCATGGGAGAAATGTACCGCCTGGGTCGGGGCATCCAGCAGGATAACAAGGAAGCCGCCATCTGGTTCCGCAAATCGGCAGAGCGCGGCTTGGCCGAAGCTCAAGTCATATTGGGCGCAATGCACGACAAAGGGTTGGGCGTTCCACAAAATTATACGGAAGCCGCCTCGTGGTATCTCAAGGCAGCAGAGCAGGGAAACCGGGATGCGCAATCGCTGCTCGGCGCGATGTGCGACATCGGGCAGGGCATCCAGCAGAATTTTGCCGATGCGGTAATGTGGTACCACAAGGCGGCGGAGCAGGGAGACGCGGTCGCGCAATACAACCTCGCGGACCGCAAATCCGCCGAGCAGGGTAACGCGTCCGCCCAGTTCAATCTCGGTGTGAGGTATGCCAACGGCCAAGGTGTGCCGCGAGACTATGCCGAAGCTGCGGCGTGGTACCGCAAGGCGGCTGAAGGCGGCAATGCGGCGGCGCAGAACAACCTCGCGGTGCTTTACGCCTATGGGCGCGGTGTGCCGGTGAACCTGGTGCAGTCATACCGTTGGCTTGAGCGCGCAGCCGCATCGGGAAACGAAGATGCCAGGAGCAATCTGCAAATAGCCGAAGCAAGCATGACCTCAGACGAAATCAAACAGGCTAAAGCGTTGGCGCAGCAATGAACCTAGAAACCGCAGTTGAGGGTTTTGTAGGTGCGAATTTATTCGCACGCTCAACGAGTTATGTGCGAATAAATTCGCACCTACACTGTCGGCGTAACACATTGGATTTTCGGAGCATTCATCTTCAACTGAGTTTTCTAGGATGAATGCGGTGAACATGCACTTTCCTGTAGCAGCCATTTCTGTTTTTTGGCACAAAAAACCCCCGCCAAGCAGGCGGGGTTTTAGAGTGCGGGTCGGAACAGATCAGCCCAGGCTTTGCTTCCTGCGGCGCGCCGTGAAGCCCAGCAAACTGAGACCGGCCAGCAGCATGGCGTAGGTTTCCGGTTCGGGGACGACGGATCCCGGATTCAGGATGGCAGCGGTAACAAAAATCCCGTCTTCCGGCTGGTTCGGGAATGCGCCTATCCAGGTTTTGTCGAATGTAGATGTCGTGCCGTTCCAGGATATGCGGTACATCTGGTGGCTGGTTTCTTCAGTAATAACCGCATCGCCCAGAAGGGAAGAAAACTGGCTTACTCCGGCCTTGATCACGTTAGTCGCATAATTGGCCGCATAAAAACCTTCGAGCGGATTGCCGCTGAGTCCCAAATTGGTGGGGACAAAACTGAGCATTTCCGGGGCATTGAACTGGAGCCCCAAGTCAGTCATCGCCCCGCCTGATGTGATTGCGTTGAGTCGCCCCGTTCCTTCCGAAACCACCACCAGCGTCCCGGCGGAAATGTTGCCGAACTGCTGGGGCGCGAAGTCCAAGCCTTCGGCATCGCCGCCTACATTGGCCAGCATGGTGGCGGATCCGGCGTTGTTTACCGTGTACACGTTGCCGACTGATGTCGTCACCAGCATGTTGTTGCCGTAACCGCCGAAAGGGTCAAAAGCAATCCCGCGAACCCCGCCAACCAGGCCCGAAGCAAACAACGACTGGGTAGAACCATCGTTGGAGAAGCGGTAAATATTGCCTTCGAACTGCGACCCAGCGAAAACATCCCTCAACCCGAACCCGCCCAAGCCAAGCGAACTGGAAACATAAATTTCGCCCGTGCCGGCATAGAAAGGTATCGCTGCCCCGAATGCCTGAAGGTTCCCGCCAGTCAGGTCGGTCTGATAGAGCTGGTTGTTAAAATAGTTTGAACCAACGAACTTGTTTCCCGCGTAGGTGAACCCGATGGGCGAACCGCCTGTACCTGTAACGAACGGTGTAAATGCAACCTGCGCGAGTGCGCTACCTGCCCACGCCATGCCAAGGATTCCCACCAGAACTGCCGCAAGTTTGTTTTTCATGATGTACGCCCCTCAAGTTAGGTTGCCGGTTATTAAGGTGGCAGAATTATGCTGCCACGGTTTTGTTTGTTTTCATACTGCTCTGTAACTACCCAATCAGCTTGGAGTGTGCTTCCTGCGCCGCGCCGTGAAACCCAGCAGGCCGAGGCCAGCCAGCAGCATGGCATAGGTTTCCGGTTCGGGGACGGGGGAAGAAACCGGAGTAGAAGTGGTTGTAACCAGATCCGCATAGCTGCGGAATCCCAGCACCCCATTGATTTCGTTGTCGCCGTCCGACTGTAACGCGCCGGGCCCGCCCCAGATAATGGAGGCATAGCGGAAAGTCGCATCTGTTCCGGTGCCGACAGCATAAACAAAGCCATCCCAGACCACGCTGGTGTCGCTGTAGAAACCCTCGAGCCAGACACGCTCGGTGACAGCTTGGGTCCAGTTGACCCTGTCGTTCGACAGATAAACGGTTGATTCGATCGCTTCCTGGGGCAGCGGGCCGTGGTCAATGGAGTTGAAAATCGCGGCCTTGCTCGCCCCGAAGCCCATGTCGAAAACGGTGTGGCCGATTACGTTGTCCGTCTGTATCCAGTATTGGTCTATGCTGTTTGCGGCGAAGGATGAGTCACCATACTCGAAGTCCCTCGTAAGGGAATAGTTGAAGCCGCCTTGAAATATGCCGTTATCAACGTTGGGCTGATCAATCGAAAAACCGTAGCGGTAAGCGAAGGTCGCCGGGTCATAGCCGTTGTGCCGTACCAGCGTGGCTCCGGTATAGCCCGTGGGATCGAAGTAGCCGTCATCCAGCAATTGGTCGGTAATCACCTGGCTGCGGGTCGTAGCGTTGTCAGCGCCATAATACAACTGGGCAAAGGTGCCCACCGTCGCCCCCTGCCAACTGCGCGCATCATCCGGATTGGCAAGCAGCGTAGCCGATGCTGTTGGAGCCAGGAGCAAACTAAATGCGACCGCAACGGCGCCTCTACCGAACGCTATTCTGCCCCTTATTGCGTTTCTACGCCCCATCTCCCCCCCCCCAGCAAGCCCGTATGTTGCCAGTTCCCTGTGATTTCAGTTGGCAGGCCAATGTGCCGACCGCCAAGCAATGTTGGCAACCATATTCGATTATTGAAACGAGCGCAATTGTACTGAAGTACAGGTACACAATAAACCATCGTGCCCGCTTGCCTCGCTACAAAAAACTGGAGAAAGCTGGCTGAGTTAGCGTCCGCGCCCGCCGAAACGATGAAGCGCGGGGATAGCGGTATTGCCGCCGGGCGCCTTGCGGCCTTCTCTTGGCGGGGACAAGGCGGGTTTGCCGCCGCCTGAGCCCTTGGGTGGCGCTACGCTGCGGCCCGCACCCTGTCCGCCCGCAGGCTTGCCGCCTGTTCCACCGCGAGGGTGGTTGCCGGGTCGCGCGGGTGCCGGGTTGCGCGCGCGCTGCCCGCCGCCGCGATTCTGCCCGCCACGGTTTTGCCCGTTCAGGATGGGTTCGGCCTTGATGCGTGGGTCCGGCTCGAAGCCGGGTACTTGCACAACTTGTATTTCAAGCTTGGTCAGGCGCTCGATGTCGTTCAGCAGCTTGCGCTCATCAACGCACACCAGCGAGCTGGCTTCGCCTTCGCTGCCCGCGCGTCCGGTGCGCCCGATGCGGTGTACGTAATCTTCCGGCACATTGGGCAGCTCGTAGTTGACCACGTGCGGCAGCTCGATGATGTCTATGCCGCGCGCGGCAATGTCGGTCGCCACCAGCACTTGCAGTTCGCCGCTCTTGAATTCGGCCAGCGCGCGGGTGCGCGCCCCCTGGCTCTTGTTGCCGTGGATGGCCAGCGCCGGGATGCCGTCCTTGCCGAGCTGCTCGGCCAGCCGGTTGGCGCCATGCTTGGTGCGGGTGAACACCAGCACCTGGTGCCAGTTGTGCTCCTTGATCAGATGGGCGAGCAGCTCGCGCTTCCGCTCGCGGTCCACCGGATAGACACGTTGCGTGATCAATTCGGCGGTGGAACCCTGGCGCGCCACTTCAACCATCGCCGGTTTGGTGAGCATCCCGTCCGCCAGCAGCTTGATTTCGTCCGGAAAGGTGGCGGAGAACAGCAGGTTCTGCCGTTGTTTGGGCAAGAGTGCCAGGATTTTCTTGATGTCGCGGATGAAGCCCATGTCCAGCATGCGGTCGGCCTCGTCCAGCACCAGGATTTCGACGTGGGACAAATCCACCGTTTTCTGTTGCACGTGATCCAGCAGGCGCCCCGGCGTCGCCACCAGGATATCCACGCGACCGCGCAGTTTCTGGATTTGCGGGTTGATATTGACGCCGCCGAACATCATCATCGAATGCAGCTTGAGATACTTTCCATACTCGCGCACGCTTTCCTCGATCTGCGCGGCGAGCTCGCGGGTGGGGGCAAGAATCAAGGCGCGAACCGGCGCCTTGCTGCTGGCAGGTTTTGCAGTGGTGGAAAGCCGTTGCAGGATGGGCAGTGTGAAACCGGCGGTCTTGCCGGTGCCGGTCTGTGCGCCTGCCAGCAGGTCGCGCCCGGACAACACCACGGGGATGGCCTGCGCCTGGATCGGCGTGGGTTCGGTGTAACCGCGCTCGGTAACGGCGCGGACAATTTCTTCGGACAAGCCGAGAGCAGCAAAAGACATAATTTTCCTGAAAAATGAAGCGCCGACCTGCTGCCCTTGAGGGCACCAGTCTTAGGGCGGCGATGGGGTAAAAACCGTTATGGACAGCGACAGGAAGACTGGAGCAGATGTCGCCGGCGCGCATTGTAACAGAGATGGCAACCTGATTAAGGGCACTTCTAAAAATTCGTCACACCGGCGAAAGCCGGTGTCCAGGCTATTGAAAGCGCCCGTGAAGGCGCGACATCAGTGCGGTGGGAGTCCGCACCGGGGCAAGCCAAGAGCCTCGAAGCCGAAGGTAACTGCGTCGTTGCGAAACGGGGTGGAGAGCAACCGGAGGCGAACTGGCAGCCCGCAGGATAACGAACTCGATTCGGCGGTGTGCGGTGGCGAGCCTGCTCACTCAAGGCGAAGCCCGGAACTTGCTTGACACGCTGAGATTGGCGGGAAGCGATGTCAAGGCCGCATGACGTGGTTGGAGGCGGGATGCCGGGAAGGTGTTGCGAGATAAGCGGGGAGACCTGCCGTCGCGGCGACGATGGCAGGAGTCAGAGCCTTCATAGTACCGGGGCCGCGCGAGCGGCGGGAAGCGCGGAAAGCAAAGCCGCGCTTAGGGAAGGGAGAGCGAAGCGAGGGTTCCAGGGAGGTAGAAGCGTGAAAGGCGGAACGGTGCAAACGACAGCGGCGGAAGTGTCCGAGAGGGCTAAACAAGCCGCAGACACCCCTGGCCGTGACTGGGCATGGGCGGAAGCCTCGGTCTGGACGGAACGCATGTTGTCGGCGCTGGGTAACGGCGTCAAGGGAGGCAAATGGTTCAGCCTGATGGACAAAGTGACACGCCCTGCGACACTGGAAGCCGCATGGCGGAAAGTGGCCGGTAACGGCGGAGCGGCGGGCGTGGACAGGCAGAGCATCGAACGGTTTGCGGCGAAGAGCGGCGAGTATCTGGGCGAGCTATCGCGGGCGCTCGAAGAAAGAAGCTACCGGCCGCAACCGGTCAGGCGGGTGGAAATACCGAAGGGTGATGGCAAGGCGCGGCCGTTGGGGATACCCACGGTCAAAGACCGCATCGTCCAGACGGCGCTGAAGCTCGTGCTGGAACCCATCTTTGAAGCGCGATTTCTGGAAGGGAGCTACGGCTTCCGACCGGGGAAGGGCTGCAAGGGCGCACTGCGGGAAGTGGACAAGCTGCTCAAGGAGGGCCACACCTTCGTGGTGGATGCCGACCTGCAAAGCTACTTCGACAGCATCCCGCACGGGCGGCTCATGCGGCGCGTGGAAGAACGCATCAGCGACGGCGCCGTGCTGGAACTGATAGCGGGCTTCCTCGGGCAGGACATCATGCAGGAAGGCAGACGTTGGGCACCGGAAGGCGGCACGCCGCAAGGCGCGGTCATCAGCCCGCTGCTGGCCAACATCTACCTGCACCCGCTGGACGTGCTGATGAAGGAAAGCGGCTGCCGCATGGTGCGGTATGCCGACGACTTCGTCATCCTGTGCCGCAGCCGCGAAGAAGCGGCGGCAGCGCTGGAAAAGGTGCGCGCATGGGTGCAGGAAAACGGCCTCACCCTGCATCCGGACAAGACGCATATCGGCGACTGCCGGCAAACCGGGGAGGGGTTCGACTTCCTCGGCTACCGGTTTGAAGCGGGGAAGCGTCACGTGCGGAAGAAAAGCCTGCAACGCCTGAAGGAGAAGGTTCTGGAGAAGACACGGCGCACACGGGGCGACAGCCTCGCGCGCATAGTGGGCGACCTGAACCAGATGCTCAAGGGCTGGTTTGCGTATTTCAAGCACGCGCATGGATGGACGTTCGGCGTGCTGGATGCGCAGATACGCCGCCGCCTGCGCGCGATGCTGCGCAAGCAGGAAAAGCGCCCCGGCCTTGGCCGGTGCCGTGCAGACCATCAACGCTGGCCAAACGCATTCTTCGCGGAAGCCGGGCTGTTCGCCATGCACACGGCGTGGCTTGCCGCGAGACAATCCCGGTGAGGAAACTACCGACTGGAGAGCCGTGTGCGGGAAAACCGCACGCACGGTTCGGAGGGAGGGGAGGGTGAAAGCCCTTCTCTACCCCTATCAAAATCCGAATTTTTAGAAGTGCCCTTAAGGCGATTTGGAAAATACGATGCAGTTGCTATGCGGAGCTACGCTCAATGCCCCACCGCGTCCTGTGGTGGCTGGTGCGCTGGCGGACCCTTGCCGCTTGCGCGCGATATCCGCAGGAAGGATGCCAGTTGCTCCACCCAACCGTCGGCAGCTGGCTGGCAACTGATTACCTTTCATGTCTTGCCAGGACAGCGCAACACGGTTGCGGCGATGGAGGCCTTCTTTGCTGGATAAAGAAGGCAGGCTTGACCTGAACAACAGCGTGCAGGCGGGGTAGCGCAAACGCACCGGAGCTTCACCCCAGGTTCGACACGTTGCTACGGGGTGCGGGTGTTTGACATCGCTGTAACAACACAGGTAACCGCCGGTTGCGGAAATCAGGAAGCACACATTGCGCGGCACGCACTTGAAGCGGTTGCAGCGCCATTGCTGGAGCACGTCCCAAACACCCGGAATGAAATCGAACTCCTGCGAGCGCAGGTGATATTGCTCGGTGGTTTTTTGCGCTCACCCGGTTGGTGAGTAGGCTGTTTGCCCTAAACGGCCCGCACTGCGGGCGTGTCGAAGGGCCGGGTGCCTGCCGGTTGAGGTTTTGGGTTTACACCACCAGCCGCCCCACCAGTTCCGACATATTCGAATAAGTGACCAATGCCTCATGCGTCGCGCGCGTGATGGCGACATAGGTCAGGCGCACATCGTCCTCCAGGCTCTCCGTTTCCAGCGCGCCCAGCCCGCCGATTGCCACGCAGGGAAACTCCAGTCCCTTCGCGTTGTGCATGGAGAGGAAGCGCACCGCGTCGCGTTTCGCCTGCACGCGGTTGCCGTGTTCCTTGGCCACGTCCACCGGCACATCGCGCTTCGCCAGTATTTTCTCGAACCGCTCGCCGATGTAATGCCGGGGATACAGCACTGCCATCTGCCCCCATTGATAACCGGCGGCCTTGCGCCCGAGCAACCATTCCGCAATCGCATGCGCTTCGCCGTCGTAACTCACGCACTGGCGCACCACCGGATCCACCCCCTCGCGCCCGCCGTCTTCCGGCATCAGGATCGCGCTCTCGTCACCCGCGCACACGCCGGGTGCGCCAATCACATCGGCGGCGAACTTGCGCGCGAAGCGCAATATCTGCGCGGTGTTGCGGTAATTCACCTTGAGCACCGTGGTGCGACCGGCGGTGCGACCGGCAGCCTCGATGCCGAGCTGCTTCCACACCGGGCGCTTGCGCCCTTTGTAAATCGCCTGTGCATCGTCGTAAACGATCATCAGCGCCCTGGTGTCCGGGTTCACCATCTTCGCCGCCAGCGCCAGCCATTGCGGCTCGAAATCGTGCGCCTCGTCTATCAGCACCGCGTCGTACTGCCCGCCGGGAATCAATCCGCGCTCGGCGGCATCGAGCACAGCCTGCACGCTGGCGGCATACCATGCGTTGAAATCGTCGAAATCCTTGCGGTCGGGCGCGGGGAGGCCGTACTCGCGCAGCATCCTGAAGCACCAGGAATGGAAGGTCGAAGTGACCACCTTGTCCTCCACCCCTCTATCCTGCATCGCATTCTCCAGCCGACCCGAGATGCCGTTCGCGTAACTCAACAGCAGCACCGGGCGGCTCGCCGCACGCGCGATCTGCTCGGCGCGGAACGCCAGAATCAGCGTCTTGCCGGAGCCCGCCACGCCGCGCACGATGCGGTGACCTTCGCCCATGCTGCGCGCCAGCAACTCCTGCTGCATATCCATCACTGCCAGCAAGCGGTCATCGGCGGGCGAGGCATTGGTTGTTGGCGCATCAAACGGTAGTGCAATCTGGGTGACGCGAATCTCCGGGAACAGCCGCGCGCGCACCCGGTCAATCTGCGGCAAAGACAACGCAGGCCCGATGCGCGGCGACACCATGCGCCAGACCCGCTCGCGAAAGGCATCCGCATCCACCTTCTCCGCCATCTCGTCGCGGAAGATGCAGCGCTCCGGCGGAAACACCCCGCGCAAATCGGTCTGCTCAAACTGCTTGCGCGTGATGTTGCTGAACGCCACACCGTGTCCGAAGGAGAATACCGGCTTGCCCTTGAAGCTCCCGCTTTCGTTCACCAGCAAGGGATCGTGTTGCAACGCATTCACCACGTTGAACATGTAGTTGCGCACCTGCACGAAGGGATTGTCAGTCTGCACATTGCCACGATCAGTGATCAGCTCGACCTGCTTGCTGTTCGCATTGCCTATCGTATCCAGCCGCCAGTCTTTGACTTCCAGCACCACAATGCCCTGCTGCGGATGCAAGGCCACGAAATCGGGATGCCTGCCGAAAGGCCCGACCGGAATGTTGTGCCACACCCAGGCATTGTCTTCGAGGCAATCCTTTAGCCGTTCCGCAAGACGCAATTCGCCGCGCGCATCGAAGCGGGCGGCGCCGAGGGAGGGGATGAGGGTGGCCATGAGGTGGGGTAGAGGTTATGTAGCGTGATGCCAACAATCAATTTGACCTCTTATCCAAGTCCCTTCAGGGTGTGGGTTAGTTCATCGTCAGCCAAATTGCGGGGTTTCTGCTGCCATGAAACCCAGCCGGGACTATTGATCCGGTACGCATTAAACTTGAAAGCCGTTCGTGCTGAGATTCTATGGTTTTCGTCAAGCATTTTTTGTAATCCTTTCCGGGTCAAAGACTGA
>VIKH01000131.1 GCA_008080515.1 Gallionellaceae bacterium
TAACGCGCAGCATCACAGTTTCGTTGGCAACCGATACGAATAAATCTGCGTTTCCCTAACTTGTATTTGTCTGGGATAGGTCTTTGTCGCCGCACCAAACCAGGTTTTTGTTATCCCGATAATCTCAAACTGCTGCGGATTGTATGTATCGAGAAAGGTGATTGGCACCCCCATATTGCCGTCATAATCCACTGGAATCGCCGCCACCTTGCCAACCTCGATGGCATCGTAATTGTCATAGGCCGGGTATTCGGCGGGCGTGTATTTTTTGAAGAGAGGTATTTCTTGATGGCGCTTTGGATTGTCCATGTTCGTGAACCATCCGACATTGCGAAATTTGACCAATCCAGTTTTTTCGTCATATACGCCAGTGGCAAACTCGCGCGCGTAGCCATTCGGTGTTGAGAAAAAAGCATTGCCGTTGACAAATCCATGTCCGAGCCAAAGTTTATTTTCCTTAATCAACTTGAAAATCTCTTTGCAGGTAATGGCGTTCTTGCTTCCTATAATCAAGAAATCCTTATTGTGCTCCACCAGCTGCGCCACATATTCCCGGAATAGCGAAAATGGCGGGTTGGTAATCACGATGTCTGCCTGCTTCAATAACTCCACACACTCGCGGCTCCGGAAGTCGCCGCCACCATAGAGATCATCGCCCTTGAGTGAATGGGTCGTGTTGGCGTCGTGCCTGAGGAGATATTCCACATCGGTGATGTTCGTTGCGCCGTCGCCATTCTGGTCTGTAACCGCATTTATCTCGATTGCGTATGGCTCCTTGCCTTCGGGTTTGAGTCCTTCAATATCAAACAGAGGCAAATGGGCGCCGACAATGGGCGATTTTTTATAGCTTGTGGCGATGAGTTTTTTGAGACCGAGCGTGTTGAAGTTGAGCGCGAAATACTTGAAGAAGTTGCTCTCAAACGGGTCGTCGCAGTTGCAAAGAATCGTCTTGCTGCGTAATTGCGCCTTGTAGTATTTCAGTTCGTTACTGATGTCGCCGAGCTGAGTGTAGAACTCATCCTGCTTGGCCTTTTTCGCATTTGAAAGTGCCCGATTCCCTTGCTGTGGTGAGACAGTTGCGGCTTGTGGCTTGCGGCTGGTTTTCATTCTGGAATCACTTTTTCGCTTGTCCCAACTGCCTTAAAGTGCAAATTGGCTGTGCGTCCAATTCCTACAGTTGTGGGAAGACTGAATAGTAGTTGAAAAGCTCTAATTCCTCCAGCTATAGGAGAGAATTTGGACGCTGGTATCGCTTTCGGAAGGGTGTTGCGGAGACTGCGGGAAAAAGCCGGGTTGACGCAGGAGCAGCTTGGCTTCGAGGCCGAGCTGCGCCGCACTTACGTCAGCATCCTTGAACTTGGGCAGCAACAACCATCACTGACAACCATTCTCAAAATCTCAAGCGCACTCGGCTGCTCTCCAGGAAGGTTGCTGGATATGGTGTCTGAGGAAATCAGTTCCAAAAAAGTTGAGGGCTCAAGCCGGAAATAGCGGAACTGCCGCTTGTGGTGGATGACGTTTTCCCGGCGCGATAGCCAGCGAGGCTGCGCTATACTTTCCTGCGGGTCAAAGCGACATTTCGCAGGAGGCAGAATCAGCAGTTTTGATTCACTGACGATTGCGCTTGATTGACGACTATGCAGGGCTTAGGCATCCAGGGTGGTGGATGGTGAAGGCGCTTTGTGTTTATGCCTGCACCATGACGTTGCCGCGATGAGGCGGATCAGTTAAAGAACGCCTGCACAGCTTCAAGAAACTCGTGGGTGACGCGCTCGTTCACGTCCTCGCCAATATCCATTTCCAGCAGCAACGGCCTCAGTTCTTCAGGGTCGAACGACCATCCGACCATGCCGGGTTCGCCGGGCACGTTCTCACCTGGCAGCAACAGCGTCAGGACAAGCGGCACAGTCTGATCTATGCGGCTGGCGAAGAAAGACCAGTACGGCCATGCCGCAAACAGCTTGGCGAACCATTCCCGCACCTCTGGAATGGCCTCAAGCTCGCGGGGATCATCGTCATAGCCGTGGAACACCAGCGTTACCGCGCCCTCGGCGCTCATGGCGGAAGAGCGGTCACCGGACAGGCTCTTGAGCGCGGCCAGCACTCCCGATATGTCGCCCGCCGTAATCGCGGCAGAATCGCAAACGACAAAAACCTGCTGGTCTTTGGCGGGAAAAAAACGGGGGGCGGGCATGTGATTTATCCTTCGTCGCCAGCGTCACCTTCATAGAGCACCGCGCCAGTCACCCTTGAAATGACAACGATCCGGCTGCTGCGCAGCATATTCAGATCATTGCTCCACGGCCCCAGGACATACCAGCAGGGTTCATTTGTGCCAAGGGCATAGGGATGGCATTTTTCGGGCTTGGCGGCGTAGCACTTGAGTTCCCGCGCCTTGGCATTAAAGGCGCGTCGCGCAATCTTCAGCGCCATCTGAATGGTGATTGGCGGAAACGGCTTGATGATCGCGTCAAGGGAAATCATTGCCGATTTACTTTGCGCCGGTATTCAGCTTCACCGCGAAATCCGCCACGCCGGCCTTGAACAGAAATTTGGCGGCAGTATCCAGCGTTTTGAATTCCCGCGCCTCGCGCTTGCTGGTTTCCAGCGGCTTGCCATCGGCGATAATCATGTAGCCTTGCGACATGACGGCGTAATGCACCTGGATGTGCCTAAACGCGTTCGCGTTGAGCAATAGTTTGAATTCCCGCTCAGTCATAAATTTCTCTCATTCTCCACCAAGCTATTGCCAGAGAATTTGCAAGTATTACTGGCTTCAGGAGGAGTGCCACCTTGGAAATGGCCACCCATCTACCTGCGGCAAGCTGAAGAGGCATATCAATCCTCATCATCCATGATGCCTTTCAGATTTTCCGGCAGCACCGATCTTGAATTGCTGATGGCATCCAACATGTCGCTATACGCAGCGCGCAGCCATTGCTGCGTGTTGTCGGTTGTCAGCCATTGCCTGAAAGATTCAATGTCTTCTTGCGACCAGTCGCACCGGTCAGTGCCAATGGCATTCAGCGTTATCCCCGATAGATAAGGCTCACCCGGATAAGGTATGCCTTCCTTGGGGCGGTGGTAACGAATTGAAACGACTTGATCTATGTCATCAGCAGACTTGACCTGCGCTTTGAATACCGCGCGAAAGATGGCGTGGCCTTCCTTGGCCTTTTCTAATGCAGGATCAATAGTCAAAGCGACAAGTCGCCCACTCGGCAATTGCGGCACGGCATTCTCCTTCAGCTTGATGCTTCTTCGTTGGCTGGCCAGGTATCAAACAACTTGCCCTGATCTACCAGCACCAGCAAGTCCCCCGGCTTAACTTGCAGGTAATCGCACAGTTTGGATAGCACTTCGCGGTCGAAGCTGTTCACCTTGTCGTAGTAGTAGCGGTCAATGGTGGCGCGGGCGATGCCGGTGGCACGGCATACATCCGAGACCTTGAGGCGCTTTGCGCCCAAAATGGTGGAAAGGCGGCAGGTAATCATGAAGTTTCCTAGCAATTATTGCTCGATGTCGAGCAATATATATCACGACATAAGTAATGTCGAGCATTTGCGCGAGGCGCGCAGTAGTGAAGCAGTGGCGTATGTGGGGCAAGCACACGATCCACGGAGCGCAAGCCGAGGGCGGGTTTCTCGCTTCGGCGCTCTATGCGCACCACTGTGCCAGCTTGGCGCGGTGCTTGCGGTTCTGGGTTATTGCAAGCAGCGTGACGGGCGGTCAAAGTCCAACGTACCAATCACACCAGAACGAAAAAATACATCTGCCCCGCACTTGAATAATAGTCACCTATACGTTACCATCAAATCATGAAAATCAAGGTTGAAGAATATATTTGCCCGGATGGCTCGAACCCATATAAGGCATGGTTTGACAACCTTGATCCGCAGGCTGCCGCCAAAATTGTTACTGCCAAATTGCGCTTGGAACTTGGAAATACGTCCAGTGTGAAATGGTTTGACGGCATCGGTGAATATGTCATCGACTGGGGGCCGGGGTACCGTGTTTACCTTGCCAGGGATGGCGACACACTCATCATCCTGTTCGGCGGCGGAACCAAGCGCGGTCAGCAGAAGGATATTGATAAGGCAAAAGCTTTGCACCATGAATACAAGGCGCGAAAGAAAGCCAAAACTGCCGCCAGTAAAACTGAAAAGACAAAGAGGTGATCACATGGCACTAACACGAAATTTCAAACAAACCGTCATCGAGCGCGTCGAACGCGATCCCGAGTTCGCGAAAGCGCTGCTTGATGAGGCGGCAACTTTATTTTTGAGTGACGAACCGGAAACGGCGCGCCTCATCCTGCGCGACCTCGTGAATGCCACGGTGGGATTTGAGCAGTTGGCCGTGCTGACTGACAAACCCAGCAAAAGCCTGCACCGCATGTTATCGCCCAAAGGCAACCCAAGCATGGATAACCTTGCTGCTATTTTTGGTGCTGTCCGTGCGCGTCTAAAGGTGGGGATTGAAGTTCATACGGTTGAATTGGCATAGCAAGTTGCTTTGCATTTGCCGGGCACAAACTGCGCTGATTTTACTTTTGCAGGATTCCAGAATGCCGCTCAGCGTCCAAGGTCATCCGATCATGCTGGGGGTATTATTGGGGGTATTTACAGAAATCGCACCGTAAATTTTTTGGCTAACGTTCAAGGCTAATGCGGATTAGCGGGACGCGGGTTCAATTCCCGCCGCCCCACCAATATCGATGACCAACCGCTTCTGCAGTTGGTCATTTTTTTCGTCCTCCCGCGCACCCACGAGGATTCTTGCGGATTCTTGCGGACTTCCGTTTACACAAAATTCGGGACACCCTCCAACTCACGCGGGCGATTCGCAATTGCTGCGATTGGGCACAAGCACCCGGAATTCCGATGCGGCATCGTCATACTGCATCAACGACCCGTTTCCCATATCGAAATACCAGCCATGCAGCGCCAGCCTGCCTTCGTCTACCCGCCTGCTAATCCACGGGTATGACATCAGGTTTTCCAGCGACACGAGTATGGATGCCTGCTCGCAGGCGCGAGCCTGAATTTCAGGAGATTTTCCGGGCAGCTCCGTCAATACGCGCTGCCTGGCATCCGCAGCAATCCCGAGCCATCTTGCGATAAGGCGCTCTTCGTCACACTCCGGGTTTTTATTCGCCATCAGCGCGCGTATGCCGCCGCATCTGGAGTGGCCCATGACGATGACATGCTCCACCTCCAGATTGCATACCGCAAATGCGACGGCGGAAGTCGTGCCGGCGTAGGATGCGGCCTGCAAATGGGGCGGAACAAGATTGGCGACATTGCGCACCACGAACATGTCGCCCGGGTCGCTGTCGGTCAGCACGCCGGGGTCGCAGCGCGAATCGCAGCAAGCCACCACCAAGGCGCGCGGATGCTGACCCTCTATGAACAAGCGGTTGAACAGCTCTGGGCTCCGGTCAAAATAGTGATCCTGAAAGCGCCTGAAGCCTTTCATGAATTTGGTGACATCACCCATTTTTTCCATCCTGCTCTCGACAGAAGTCAACTTTATTTCGCCGCTGCTATTTCAAACTGGATTTTGTCATGCCGGACATGCCGCGCTCCGCGATGTGGCCACGATAAACCGCCACGCCAACGGATGAAGCGGACAGCGCGCCCAGCGCACTTCCGCCTCCACTCAAAGGTAATCCCATCACCGAGTGGTTCATCGGTCGTCCGCCCCGCACTTCAAGAGAGGGGGTGAAATGCGGCTGCGAACGACCGACTGGCCAACTCGAACGACCGATACCGCTTATTGCTCGGGCGATTTGCCGAGGTCGTACCGGTCAATTTCCTGGTACTTCAGCTTCTTCGTGCGCACGAGCTGGTAGGCGCGGGTCAGGTAGCTGAACGGCGCGCTCCAGATATGCACCAGGCGGGTGAACGGGAAGATCAGGAACACCGTCATGCCGCAGAACAGGTGCAGCTTGAAAACCATGTCCACCCCTTCGATGAAGGCCGGGTTGGGATACAGGTAAACGATGCTCTGTATCCATTCCGCCAGGGAGGTGACCACGCGCGGATCACCGTGACCGGCGTGCCCGATGGAAGTCGGGATGGTGAGCAGGCCGAGTATCAGCGTGAGCATCACCCAGGTCAGAACGAACTTGTCCGACCACCGGCTGGTCAGCGAAATACGCGGGTTAAAGAACCGCCTGAACCAGAGAATAACGCCGCCCAAAAACGCCGTAAGGCCAAAAATAGTAAATAAAATGCGGTGTCAGCAGACCCACAAAGTGCCCGAAGAAAATCAGCAACACCCCGATGTGGAACAAATTGCTCGCCAGGCGCACATTGGCCTTGGAAAGCAGTTGCGTTGAGTCGGTCTTCCAGCCATATTGCTCCCGATCAAAGCGCAGCCAGCTGCCGATAAAAAACACAGCGAGGCAGATATACGGGTACACGCCGAAGATCAGGTTGTGAAAACTAAATAAACTTTCTTTCATCTCGTTTCTCCTTAATGGGTTATGCGGCCAAGCGGGTCAGAGTCGCCCGGCTATTGATGATGGAAAGCGGCGCGGCGTAAGGGCTGTTTGCCTTGGCCAGGTTGTCGGCCAACATGCCCAGCACCTTCGCGGCATCGGACAAAAATACCGTCGCCTCGTTTTCGTCCAGATTGGCGACGAATTCCAGGATCAGCGGCAAATAATCCGGCAGCTCGTTGGTCACCGTTTTTACGCCGTATTCCTTGAACATTTCGCCCAGATCTATCAGCGCCGGCCCGCGGTTTCTGTCGCTATCGTCATCGAACATGTGATGCGTCAGGTGCAAGCTATGCTCCGGCGTGAAATCGAAGGTTTTCACGTAGTCCGATTGCAGATCAATCAGCGGCTTACCGGCCAGATGGTCGAGAAGCTTGCGCAACGACGCCCTTTCCTCCGCGTCTATCTCCGTGTTTCTATCGCATAGCGCGCGGATTTCCGGCAGGTTGTCGAGCAACTCCTGATCAGGATATTCCAGCAGCAACGACAGGATTTTATAGATTTGCATGGCTCCTCCTTTTAGCGATCACCCGCGAACGGTGCAGGCTCGCGGGGTTCCATGGACTCCTTGCGGCGGCGCGGGAACAGCGTGACTCTGCTGATGCCTGTCGAGCTATCGTTGCCGAACGTGAAACCGTTTTGGCCCTGGAAGCCGTGCGGGTCGTCCAGCCGCTCTTCTTCGTGGCTGGTGGGGATGACAAAGCGGTCTTCGTAGTTGGCGATCGCCAGGTAGCGGTACATGTCCTGCGCCATTACTTCGGTAATGCCCGCAGCCTCCAGAGCGGTGGTGTTGACCACGCCATCCACGCGCTTCATGCGCTGGTAGCTGCGCATGGCGATCATGCGGTTCAGCGCGCTCACGATCGGTCCTTCCTTGCCCGCAGTCATCAGGTTGGCGAGATATTTGACCGGCACGCGCATCGCGCTGGACAGAGGAATCACGCCGTCCGGCCCGGTAGGCAGCTTGCCCTGATCGATCTGGTTCTGCACCGGAGACAGCGGCGGTACATACCACACCATAGGCAGCGTGCGGTATTCCGGGTGTAGCGGGAAAGCGATTTTCCAGTCTATCGCCATCTTGTAAATAGGCGATTTCTGCGCCGCAATGATCCAGTCCTCATTGATGCCTTCCGCGCGCGCTGCGGCAATCACGGCGGGGTCGTTCGGGTCGAGGAAAATTTTACATTGCGCTTCATACAGATCTTGCGGGTTTTGCGTGCTTGCCATTTCCTCGATACGGTCTGCATCGTAAAGCATGATGCCGTTGTAGCGGATACGGCCAACGCATGACTCGGAGCATACCGTCGGCATCCCGGATTCCACGCGCGGGTAGCAGGCAATGCATTTTTCCGCCTTGCCGGATTCCCAGTTGTAGTACACCTTCTTGTACGGGCAAGAACTCTGGCACATGCGCCAGCCCCGGCACCGGTCCTGGTCGGCCAGCACGATACCGTCTTCTTCGCGCTTGTAGAGTGCGCCGGACGGGCAGGAAGCAACGCAGGCCGGATTCAGGCAGTGGTTGCAGATACGCGGCAAATACACATGGAAGGCTTGCTCGAACGCGCCATAGATTTCCCTGCCGACGTTATCCATGTTCTTGTCTGCGCTACGGCTAGACCACTCCCCGGCCATGATGTCTTCCCAGTTCGGGCCCCACTTGACCTTGTCCATGGTCTCGCCGGTAATCTGCGAAAGCGGGCGCGCTGTCGGTGTTGCCTCCGATAGCGGCGCGTTCTGCAGGCGGGCATAGTTATAGGTAAACGGCTCGTAGTAGTCGTCTATCTGCGGCAAGTCCGGGTTGGCGAAGATGTTCAACAGCTTCGACATGCGCCCGCCGGATCTCAATTCCAGCTTGCCGTTGACCAGCTCCCATCCGCCCCGCCATTTCTCCTGGTTTTCCCAGTCCTTGGGGTAGCCGATGCCAGGCTTGGATTCGACGTTGTTGAACCAGATGTATTCCATGCCCTTGCGGTTGGTCCAGGTGTTTT
>VIKH01000132.1 GCA_008080515.1 Gallionellaceae bacterium
CGCTCCGGCTTACTATATAACCCCCAAGCTCGGCTTGCACCACACCCGTTACGTGATGGGCGAAAACAACGCGGCAGGCCTGCCCGGCGCGGTGCGCACGGTGCCTATTTTCAGCGTGGATAGCGGTGTGATATTCGAGCGCGAAGGGCGCTTGTTCGGGCAGGGTTTCGTGCAGACGCTGGAGCCGCGTGCGTACTACGTGCGCATCCCATACCGCGACCAGAACCAGTTGCCCAATTACGATGCGGCTCTGGCCGACTTCAGCTTTGCCCAGATGTTCACCGAAAACCGTTTTTTCGGCAGCGACCGCATCGGCGATGCCGACCAGATCACGCTGGCGCTGACCTCGCGCCTGCTCGACCAAGGCAGCGGCGCGGAGCGGTTCCAGGTGGCCGTCGGCCAGCGCTTCAGCGCGCAGGCGCCACAAGTGAATCTGGTCGCCCCGGCGGGAAACATCCCCAACAAATCCGACATCCTGTTTGCCGCAGCGGGGCGGATAAGCCCGGCGTGGTTGCTGGACAGCGCGCTCCAGTACAACCCCAACCAGTCGCACAGCGAGAAATTCAACGTGTCGTTGCGCTATCTGCCGGAAAGCGGCAAGGTGCTGAACCTGGGCTACCGCTATACGCGCGACAGCATCCGGCAGGTGGACATGTCGGCGCAGTGGCCTTTATCCGGGCGCTGGCACGGGGTGGCGCGCTGGAACTATTCCATACGGGATGACCGCATTTTGGAATCTCTGACCGGGCTTGAGTATAATGAAAAGTGCTGGACCATACGTTTCGTGGCGCAGCGGTTTGCCACGGCGACCCAGCAGGTTTCCACCGGCTTCTTCGTTCAGCTCGAGCTGAACGATCTGGTGATGGTAGGCTCGGATGTGCTGTCCTCGATACGCCAGAGTGTCCCCGGCTATACCAAGCTGAACGAACTTCTGAACGACAAGCCGGTACAGGGCTTGCGCTGAACCAACCCGTCAATTTAGAAAGCACAGCTATGTCGCGCACCAATATGCGGTGGATCCTCCTGTTACTGCTGGTTTACCCGCTGTGCGTTCGCGCCGCAGCCCCGCAGATGAAAACCGACCCGCAAAAACTGGTCGCGCCGATAGACCAGATTATCGCGGTAGTGAACGATGACGTGATCACCCGCCTCGAACTGGACAGCCGCCTCGATATGGTGGCGAGGCAACTGAAAAAACAGGGGGTACCGCTGCCCCCGCCGGATGTGCTGGAAAAGCAGTTGCTGGAGCGCATGATTTCAGAAATGCTGCAAACGCAATTCGCCAAGGAAACCGGCGTGCGCGTGGATGACACGCAACTGGACAGAACGTTGCAGCGCATCGCGCAGGATAACAGCTTCCCATCGCTGGCCGAATTCCGCGCCAAGCTGGAACAGGAGGATGTGGATTTCAAAAAATTCCGCGAAGAAATCCGCAGCGAGATCACCGCCGCCCGCCTGCGCGAGCGCGAAGTGGACAGCAAGCTGGTGGTCTCCGACAGCGAGATTGACAATTATCTGACCACCCAATCCAGGCTGCCCGGCAAAGGCGACGAATACCGCTTGTCGCACATTCTGGTGCTGGTGCCGGAGCAGGCGGGCGCCGAAAAAATACAGGCCAGCCGCCAGCGCGCCGAACAGGCGTTGTCGCAACTGCAAGACGGCACCGATTTCGCGCAGGTGGCAGCCGGTGTTTCCGATGCCCAGGACGCCCTGCAAGGCGGCAATCTGGGCTGGCGTTCGACCGACCGCATTCCCGCCCTGTTTCAGGATGCGCTGCAAAAAATGCGCCCCGGCGAATTGAGCCCGCTGCTGCGCAGCCCCAACGGTTTCCATATTCTCAAGCTGATCGAAAAGCGCAGCAAGGAAACGCCGGTGATGCTGACGCAAACCCGCACCCGCCATATCCTGGTCAAGACCAGCGAGCTGATGCCGGAAAACGATGCCAAAAACCGGCTGCTGGAAATCAGGCAAAGCATCGTCGAGGGCGGCGCCGATTTTGCGGATCAGGCCAGACGGTTTTCGGATGACGGCAGCGCCACGCAAGGGGGCGATTTGGGCTGGATATCGCCCGGCGAAACCGTGCCCGAGTTTGAGGAGGCGATGAATGCGCTGCGGGATGGGCAGGTAAGCGGGGCGGTGCAATCCGGCTTCGGCTGGCACCTGATCCAGGTACTGGAACGGCGCAACGCCGATGTCAGCGTCGAGCAAAAACGGCAGCAGGCGCGCCTGGCGATACGCGGCCTCAAGTCGGATGAAGCCTACCAGGATTGGCAGCGCCAGTTGCGTGACCGCGCCTACGTGGAATACCGCACCGGGACAGCAGGCGGCATTTAATAGCGCCACTTCGGCGATCCCGCGTTCATGAATACGACACCCGTGCTGGCTGTCACCAGCGGCGAACCCGCCGGAATCGGCCCCGATCTCTGTCTGCGCCTGGCGCAGCACGATCAGAACCGGCCTCTGGTCGTGCTCGCGGACCGGGATCTGTTGCGGCAGCGCGCCGGGCAACTCGGCCTTGCCGTGGAACTGCATGACTATACCGCACAGCAATTTTCCTGGTTGCCGCCTGGCCACCTGCATGTGCTGCACCTGCCGCTTGCCCAGCCCGCTCAACCCGGCAAGCTGAACCCCGCCAACAGCCCTTATGTGCTCGAACTGTTGAAGCGCGCGGCACATGGCTGCCAGTCCGGGGAGTTTGCCGGCATGGTCACCGCGCCCATACACAAGGGCGCCATCAACGACGCGGGCATCCCCTTCACCGGGCACACCGAATTTCTCGCCGAACTGACGCGCACCGCGCAAGTGGTGATGATGCTTGCGGGCGGCGGAATGCGCGTGGCGCTGGCCACCACCCATCTGCCGCTGCGCGAAGTGCCCGCAGCCATTACTGCCGGATTGCTGGAAAGCGTACTGCGCATCATTTACCGCGATCTGGTGCGGCGTTTCGGCATTGCCGATCCGCGCATTCTGGTGGCGGGCTTGAACCCTCACGCGGGCGAAGGCGGCTATCTGGGGCGCGAGGAAATTGACATCATGATCCCGCTGCTGGACGGGTTGCGCGCGCGGGGCATGAACGTGAGCGAGCCGCTGCCCGCCGATACGCTGTTCGTGCCGCACCGGCTGGCGCAGTGCGACTGCGTGCTGGCGATGTACCACGACCAGGGGCTGCCGGTGCTCAAGCACGCCAGCTTTGGCCAGGGTGTGAACGTGACGCTGGGCCTGCCCATCATCCGCACCTCGGTGGATCACGGCACGGCGCTGGAACTGGCCGGAACCGGCAAGGCCGATGCGGGCAGCCTGTATGCAGCGATCCGGATGGCGGCGGACATGGCGCATTGCGAGCAGGCAAGCTCTTATACAGGGCGTCAAAATTGAGCGCGCATCTCCGGAAGCCTTTTGTGGTGAGCCTGCGGAAGGGTCGCCGCGTAGCGGCGGGGCACCCACCGGCGTACCCCTTGCGGGTGCTGTCGAACCATGAACGGTTTCCAGCAAGCCGCTTCGCCCTTCGACAAGCTCAGGGCGAACGGTAGTTTATGCGGCACTGCTTATGACGCTATGTATAACGCACAAGGCAAGAAAGCGGTTCGGGCAAAACTTTCTCGTTGACGAACGGATCATCGCCGACATCATCCGCGCCATTCGCCCGGAACCTGCCGACAATATGGTGGAGATCGGCCCCGGCCTGGGCGCCCTGACGCGACCGCTGCTCGCGCGGCTGGATAGGCTGCATGTGGTGGAGATAGACCGCGACATCATCGCGCGCCTCGAGAAAGATTACCCGCAGGAAAAACTGGCCATCCACGCTGGGGATGCGCTGAAGTTTGACCTGGCGCTTTTACCTGCGCCGCTGCGCATCGTGGGCAACCTGCCGTACAACATATCTTCCCCGTTGCTGTTTCACTTCGCGCAATACGCGCAGCGCGTCGCCGACATGCACTTCATGCTGCAAAACGAAGTGGTGGAGCGCATGGTGGCCGCACCTTCCACGCCCGCCTACGGGCGTTTGTCGGTGATGCTGCAATACCGCTTTCAGATGGAAAAGCTGCTGGATGTTCCGCCGGAATCTTTCCGCCCGGCCCCCAAAGTGCATTCCGCCGTGGTGCGCATGATTCCGTTAACGGCGGGTGAGGTGCGGGTGCGCAATGAGAAATTATTTGCGGAAATTGTCGGTGCTGCGTTCGGCCAGCGTCGCAAGACCTTGCGCAATACTTTGAAGAATTACCTGGATGAAAACGGCTTGCGGCAGTTAAACATAGACCCGCAGTTGCGCGCCGAAAATCTTGGAGTAGCGGAGTTTGTACGCATTACCGATGCGTGCGGATCAAGCCAAGCAATTCGAGCGTGGCCCCTTTAGTACGCGGGCTTCAGACTCATTTCATCCCAAAAACCGCAGTTGAAATTGAAAAAAACCATCCATGCTTCGACAGGTTCA
>VIKH01000004.1:0-6058 GCA_008080515.1 Gallionellaceae bacterium
CGACCCGGACACCCTCCGCCTCGCGGCTTGGGCGGTGGCGGCGAACGGTCAGGCGGGCGCGACGCTGGTTGACCGGGTGAGAGCGCTCGCCCAGAGCTTCGCGGCGATGAACCCCGCCAGCGCGCCGGTTGATGTCATCAGCCAGGTGGCCTACAACAGCGCCTTGTCCGCCGTGACGGTCGGGGCTTCCAGCGTGATGGCGGCGGGTGCAAATGCCCCCTCCGCCCCCACCATCCCGGTGGCCGACTTTGCCGCCCTGTACGCCAGCGCGGTGGCGGCGGCGGGAGCGGCGGGCGGCGGTTCAGGCGCAGCAGTTGGTGGAGGTAGCGGTGGTACCACGACGAACTGCAATACCACCCAGTACACAGCTGGCGCAGTGCATGCCGCCAGCCTCGCCGAGCTGGCCAGCTATGCCGGTACCTATACAGGCAGCGAAGGCAGCTATGGTCTCAACCCGGGCGACCCGTTCGTTGCCAGCGGTAGTGCCTCGCTGGTGTTCAGTGGCAACGGCACAGCTTCGTATAATGCCGCTTCGTTGTCCGTCACTTCGGTCTGCGTGGATAACACAGCGTCTGTGCTCTACCTCATCGCCGGCAGCGCTCATTTCGACTTGTTCGGCAACGGCGACATCTATGGTATGACTTCTGGCGGTTTGGCGGTCACACCTGCGGCATACGTCAACAACGGTGGCGGCAGCGGTGCGGGTAGCTTTGGCAGCCTTTCGGTCAGTGGCGGCGCCTCCTCCACAGGAGTCTCCGGCAGCGCGGTTCCGACTCCCTTCAGCCCGACCCTCGCTCCCAGTGGCACGGCCTTGAGCTGGCAGGATGGCGGTTTAGCCAAGCAGCTGGCCCTCTCCGGCAACATGGTGGTGTTCAATTATGGCGGCGGACTGTGGTCAACGGGCACGGTAGTGGGTGGCCTGCCCGCCGCCGGTGTGGCTCTGGATCTGGCTGCCGGCACGGTCACCTTCAGCAATGTCAGCCTGCCGCCCACGGTCTCGGCCAGCGGAACGGTAACCCTCAATGGCACCCTCCAACTGAGCGCCCCGCTGACCGGTAGCGCCCTGACCTTCACCGGCACGGGTACCGCCGAAGCCGGTAGCGGCATGGATGCGCCGGCCGCCACCGTCATCCCATCATCCGCCATCGATACCTACTCATGGCAGAGCGCGCAGGGCGTGATCGTCTATGTTGCGGACGTGCATACAAACGGCCTGAAAACGGTGCAGATCAACACTCCAGGGGGGCCGGTGTTCTTCAACGGCAATGCCGGTGCCGCAGTCACCATAGACACCACCGGCAAGACCGTCACTTTCACCAACCTGACGGTACCCGGCCAGTCGCCCAACAGCCACTCGTTGAACATCAACGGCAGCCTGACCCTGCCTTGAGTGTCTGCCTGCACCGTCCCGGACCGGTCCGGGGGCGGAACAGCCGCCGTCACCAGCGCGACGATTCCGGCAACGAGCGTCACCAACGCGGGGGAGCTTGCTAAAGACTTTCCTGTTTGGTTCCGGCTCGCCCGGCTTAAGCAATTGCAGTCCCCGGCCTCAAATTACCGCCCGCCTCGCGCGGGCGGTTTCGTTCTTTGGGCCGTGTTGCGTGGTTGCTACATACCGGGCAGGGACACGGCCTGCTCGGTTATAATCCCGCGCCTTTCCACCCGAATCTCATGGATACGCTACTCCTCATCAAGGCCGCCCTCCTCGGCATCGTCGAGGGCCTCACCGAATTCCTGCCGATCTCCAGCACCGGACACCTGATCCTTGCGGGCGACCTGCTCGGCTTCAACGACGAGAAGGGCAAGGTGTTCGAGATCGTAATCCAGTTCGCTGCGATACTGGCCGTGTGCTGGGAATACCGCGCAAAGCTGTTATCGGTGGTGCGCGGCCTGGGGAGCGAGCAAGCTGCGCGACGCTTTGTGGTCAACCTGGGGGTAGCCTTCCTTCCCGCCGCCGTGCTGGGTTTGCTGTTCGCCGGCAAAATAAAACAATATCTGTTCGCACCCGTCCCGGTGGCGCTGGCTTTCATCGTCGGCGGCGTGTTCATCCTGTGGGCGGAAAAACGCAAGCATGTGATCACCGTGGAAGCGGTGGATGAAATGAACTGGAAAGACGCGCTGAAGGTTGGCTGCGCGCAGGCGCTGGCGCTGATTCCAGGCACCTCGCGTTCGGGTGCCACCATCATCGGCGGATTATTTTTCGGCCTGTCGCGCCGCGCGGCAGCGGAGTTCTCGTTCTTTCTCGCCATCCCCACGCTGTTTGCCGCGACGGTTTACGAGATCGTCAAGTACCGTCACCTGTTCCATGCGGAAGACATCGGGATGTTCGTAGCGGGCGGCGTGACATCGTTCATCAGCGCCTTTCTCTGCGTACGCTGGCTGCTGCGTTACATCAGCCACCACGACTTCACGGTATTCGCCTGGTACCGCATCGCGTTCGGCGTGGTGGTGCTAGTGACAGCGTACAGCGGGGCGGTGAGCTGGTCGGCGGCGTAACCCTGGGGCGCGCGGGTGAATGCGCGCGTGACGCTACAGGTAATTGAACAGCGACAAGTCGGAAACAAGCTGGTAGGATTTTTGCGCGGCCTGCAAATTGGCTTGCTGCCGGGTCAGATCGGTGATTGCTTTGTTGTAATCCACGTCTTGCAGTTGGGAGAGCGACTGTTTGAATTGCAGGCCCAAATCCTCGCCGGTGTTTTGCAGGGCATCCAGCTCCTGCAAGCGTGAACCCAGCGAAGCGCGCACCGTCAGCACATTCTCCAAGTCCCGATCCAGACCGTTCAGCGCCTTGTTGAGGCTGTTGGTGAATTGCGTCGGCGTGCCGTTGCTCCCCAGTGCGGCGATCAAGTTCGCAATGGTTTGGAAAACACTTTCGTTGGTGCTCGGGCTGATAGAAAACGCATCTCCATTAGCCGGAGTGCCGACAATGTTGAATTGCATGCCATCGAAGCCGATGGCCTGGCCGACAATATATGGGTTGCCCGCCGACAGCGCGGTGCCCGTTGTCGTGTCGGTTACGCCGTAGGTAATTGCTCCGGCGGCCACACTGAAGGTCACCTGATAATTGTGGCCGGTGATGGCCGCCGAACTTGTCACCACACCCTGGCTCACTATACCGCTTCCGGTGTTGCCGGCACCGGCCTGCAACGCGGTGCCCGGCGGAGAGGCAATCGGGGTGCCCGCTTGAGAGGCCACAAAAGTTGTGGCGTTAACGATGGACTGCACCGTGGTTCCGGCAGGAAATCCGCCGCCGGTCAGTGTGGCGCCCACCACCAGGGTGGAAGTACTGGCCGGTGCCGCGATGGTCACGGTGACGCCATCCGGAGCAATCGCCGCGCTGCCGCTCAAGGTCACCGGCCCGCTGGCCGGGGCGGCGATGAAAGTGCCGTTGCCGTTCTTGATGCGCATGAAAATATCGGAGCCCGAATCGCTGACGATCATCTGCCGGGCGCTGCCAGCCTGAATCAGGCGCTGGCCATCATCCGCCATGTACTGCACGCCAGACGCGCCGTTTGCGAAGGGCAGCACCTTGCCCTGAAAACCGGAAAACAGGTAATTTCCTATCCCGTCCGTGCTGTTTGCCAATCCCAGCAGCTCGTCCATGCGACCGCGCAAATCGGCAGCCAGGGAACGCTTGTCCGATGCGGATGCAATCCCGCTACCGGCGCCCACCGCTGCGGTTTTCACGTCCTGCAGCAGGCTGGTAACGCTATTCAGCACCTCTTCAGACAATGATAAGGAGCGGATCGCCTCGTTCCGGTTGGCCGCATACTGTGTGTTGGTGGCGTCCGCCTGCGATATTTCAAGCGCGCGTGCGGCATTTGCCGGATCATCAGCTGGCGACAGGATGCGCCGCCCGGACGTGATCTGCTGCTGGGTGTGCAGCAGCTTGGACTGCAACTGGGTTAACGCCGCAGCGTTGGCGTCGTATAGCGTGCTGGTGCTGATGCGCATGGCGTATTACTCCCCTAAGCTCAATAGCAGGTCAAACAGGCTGTTGGCCACCTGCAATGCCTTGCCTGCCGCCTGGTAGGCGCGCTGATAGCGCATCAAATTGGCGGCTTCCTCGTCGAGGTTTACCCCGGAAACGGATTGTTGCTCCTGCATGGTCAACTGGACCATGCTGGCTTGCGCTTGGCTGGTCACATCCAGTTCGCGGGTCTTGTTTCCGATTTGGCTGACCAGTTGGCTGTAGGCGCCCTGAAAGGTGACAACCCCGCCGGACAAGGTGTTCTGTATCTGCAACCCGGCCAGCAACAAGGCATTCCGGCTGTCCGCCGTTGCTCCGGTATTGGCGCCCACGGTGAATGTGTCGCCGGGAGACGGGGATCCGGTGATTTGCGCCGTCCAGCCGTTGTAAGAAATGTCCGCCCCCGGAGTGTAGGCAACCGTGACCGGAGATCCTGGTACTCCGGTGCCCGTAACAGTAAAAGAGGTGGCGGTGGAGAATGCGATCGTGACCGGCTGCCGCAGGTTCAGGTCGGTGGCGGGGTGGATGGGATCGGCTGCCGACGGTGCCGGATTGACGGCTCCCGCGCTGATCTTGCCCGTGCCGGTATTGGTCAAGGCAGCGCCGGTGCGGATCGGCGCGGCCGCTGCAATTTGTACGGGATCGGTGATGGCGACAGCAAAATCGCGCGAGCCATTTACCGTGGGGCGGATAAGAAAGACATCTCCAGCCACCCCTCCGGCAGTCGAGCTGATGGCCAGACCATCCACCGTCTGCGGGAGCGAGGCAAACGTTGTAACCGTATTGTCAGACAGCCGCCTCAAGGTATAACCGGCTGCGGCCCCGTTGTACTTCAAGGAATAGTCGCTGCCGGTCAACGCCGAATAGTCGGCCACGCTCGCGCTGACCACGGCGGTGCTGCCGTTTGCGGCGTTGTCCGAGCTGGCGCTGGCCACGGGGGAGGACTGAACAAAAAAACTGCCGCCCAGCGCGCCGGTCAGATCCTGCCCGAGCTGGTGCTGGGCGTTGAATAACCCCGCCACCCCCATCGCTACCAGTCCGATGCTGTTTTGAGCGCCATCGAGGGTGTTTGTGCGAAACTCGATCAACCCGCCCAATTGCCCGCCCTGCAAACTGTTTTGCTGCAGGCGGGTGAAAGATCCGGTCGCCGCGTCACTGTATGCCACCTCAAGCTTGCTGGGATCGGCGAGCGACTGGACAGCCTGCAAGCTAAACGACTGCGTCCCCACCACCAGCGATTGCCCGTTACCGATATAAACGTTATAGCTGCCATCGCTTTGTTTGATGACTCCCGCCTTGATTTCCTGATTTAACAAAGCCACCAACTGGTCGCGCTTGTCGAGCAGATCGTTGGGCGGCTGGGCGGCAACATTCTGCGCCATCACGATGCCGTGGTTGAGCGCGGCAATCTGCTTGGCCAAGCTGTTTATGTTCGCTACGCTGAGGCCGATCTGGCTGTTGACATTATTGTTCGCGTCGGCCAGGCGCTGGTTGAGCGACTGAAACCGCGCCGCAAGGAATTGCGCGCTGCCGAGCATGGTTTGCCGCGCGGCCACCGATTCCGGCAAGCTGGAAACACCGTTTGCCGCATTAAAAAAATCCTGTAACGCGGACGAGATTCCAGCGGTCGGGTTAGCCAGCAGATTGTCGATTTGCTTGATCTGGGAGTAGTAAGCGTCAAGGTGGGAGGCTTGCGCCTGTTCGGACATGACCTGCCCGGAAAGGAACTCGTTATAAGCCCGCTTGATGGCCACCACGTCGGCGCCCTGGCCCACATAGCCAGAACCGAACAACTGGGGCAAGCGTGCGCCCGTTTCGACCAGTTGCCGACTATATCCGGGCGTGTTGGCGTTGGCGATGTTGTGCTCGGTCGTGGCCAGTCCGATTTGCGCGGCATTCAGCGCACTGGCACCAATTCCGTAAATACCGATTCCCATTTCTATTTTCCTGTCACACCATTACGTATGTTTTTGTTTATCGGCGCGTTGCCGGATTACTTTAAGGAAGCGCTGATTTATTCCGTTCGCCCCAAGCTTGTCGAAGGGCATGTTGGTAACTCATTGATTGATTTATTCCTCCGTTCATGGT